>CALVHY010000036.1 GCA_944329205.1 uncultured Bacilli bacterium
AGATGTCGTAAATAAAAGCTTAAGTGATGCTAAAAAAGAACTCGAAGGTTTTGAAGTATCTGTTGAAGGTAGTGGTGACACTGTCACCCAGCAATCCCCAGAACCAGGTACCAAATTAGACGAGGGTAAAACCGTCAGACTATTCATAGAATAGAGGTGATTAAATGCTCATACTAACGAAATCCATCATGGCCATGATGATTAGCTTTATAATTGCTGCCATAACTGGGCTCATAATTATTCCTCTTTTAAAAAAACTCCACGCCGCTCAAAGTTTAAGTATTTATCTAAAAAGGACTCATAAATCAAAAGAAGGTACTCCAACTATGGGTGGCCTAATATTCATTATCCCAACCATCTTAATAACGTTAATTTTCATATATTTAAAGAAAATTGAAGTAACCTATACCTTAATCATTATCATGTTTACTTTTATAAGCTATAGTCTAATCGGCTTTATCGATGATTATTTAATCATTAAAAAACATGATAACAAAGGACTGACCAAAGGACAGAAATTCACCTTACAAGTCATAGTCGCTATCATATTTTTCTATCTTTTCATGCGGTCAGGCAGTGAACCTTTACTTTGGATTCACAGTTTAAATTTCAAATTAGATATTGGTTGGTTATATGGAGTATTTATCTTGTTTGTTTTAGTTGCTAGTAGTAATGCCGTTAATCTAACTGATGGTCTAGATGGATTGGCCGGTGGCCTTTCTGTTATTAGTTTTCTCACTTTCGGTATTATTTCGTGGAATACTGGCTGGCTCGAAGGTTACGAAGATATTGCAGTTTTTGCCTTTACCTTAGTTGGCTCATTATTAGGTTTTCTCCTTTATAACACGAGTAAAGCTAAAGTATTTATGGGAGATACCGGTTCTCTTGCTTTAGGTGCCACTTTGGGAGCCTATGCCATTTTAACTCGTCACGAACTTCTTTTAGTTGTCATTGGTCTAGTCTTTGTTTTAGAAACATTGAGTTGCATGATTCAAATAGTAGCATATAAATTAACTAAAAAAAGAGTTTTCCCTATGACGCCAATTCATCATACTTTTGAAAAACTTGGTATGAAAGAAACCGACATAGTCAAACTTTTTTGGACCATTGGTTTAATCGCTTCGATGTTCGCTTTGGTATATGGGGTGTGGTTATGAAAAAGTTTAATATTAGTTTATTTATAAGTGTTATAGTTTTGTCTTTATTTGGTCTTTTAATGGTCTATTCATCTTCTAGTGTTTGGGCTGAATATAAATTCTCAGACCCTTTTAAATATGTCAAAAATCAAGGCTTGTTTTTAATAGCCGGTATTATTATCATGTATATCGTCAGTAAAATTGATTATAAAAAATATTATAAATATTCAAGTAAAATTTTTCTTGTATGTTTTACGTTAATCATCTTAGTTTTATTCATTGGAACCGAAAGAAACGGTAGTAAAAGTTGGTTTGGCGTCGGTTCTTTTGGTATCCAGCCCAGTGAATTTATGAAACTAGCTATGATAATTTTTACAAGTAAATATCTATACAACAATAGAAAAGACATTGGAAATATAAAAAAAGGAGTTATGCCGATTCTTGGTTTAACTTTGATAGTATTTTTACTAATTATGCTTCAGCCAGATTTTGGAACAGGAGTCATTTTAGTTATGGGAGTTATCGGCTTACTTTTTGTCGGTGGTGTCGATTTAAAATTTTTCTTAAAAATTGGAATTTTGGGTGTTGCCGGTATTGTCGGTTTAATTTTAGCTGCTCCTTATAGATTAAAACGAATTTTATCATTTTTAAATCCTTGGAGGGACCCTTTAGGTAGTGGCTTTCAAATTATCCAGTCGTTATGTGCTATTGGACCAGGTGGCTTATTCGGCTATGGTTTTGGTGGCTCAAGGCAGAAACATTTCTATCTTCCAGAGCCTCAAACAGATTTTATTTTCTCAATCATCAGTGAAGAATTTGGCTTTATGGGTGTATTAATTGTCTCTGGACTTTTTGCCTTTATTATTTATGAAGCCATTAAAATTGCCTTAAAATGTGAAAATCTATTTGGTAAATATTTAGCTTTTGGAATAATATTTATGTTAGGGTTTCAAGCCGTTTTAAACCTAAGTGTAGTTATTGGATTAATACCAGTTACAGGAGTCACTTTACCATTCCTTTCATATGGGGGATCCAGTTTATTAATTACACTAGCATCTATGGGAATTATTTTAAATATATCTAGACATTAAAATATTATGAAATGTTTAATTCATAATATTTTTTCGTAAAAAAAGGATTTACTCATTTTACGTCGTATTAAATAGGGGTGAAAAAATGAATTACTATAACGAAATAAAAGAAACACTAGTAAAAAATGAAATCTATAAAAAAGTCAAAGACTATTCTAAAAACAAAAGTGATTTAAATGCTTACTTTGAAGTGGGAAGATTAATTGTTGAAGCCCAAGGTGGTGAAAAAAGAGCTAAATACGGAAATAAGCTTATCAAAGAGTATTCAGAAAAGTTAACTGAAGAATTAGGTAAAGGATACAATGTGACTAATTTAAAAAGAATGCGACAGTTTTATCCTTTACCTAATTCTTCAGTTAACTTTTCTGAAT
>CALVHY010000037.1 GCA_944329205.1 uncultured Bacilli bacterium
CCTATGAAGAAAAAGTTACAAGATTAAGAGGACAAATGAATTCTTGCTTAAATAGTATTGAGTCTAGTTTACAAGTTATTGAAGATTATAATGTAAAATTAAAAGAAATATTAAATAGTGGTTTAATAGTGGCTTAATGAAAAGTGCTTAGAGTTGAAAAACTTTAAACACTTTTTACTATATAAAAAAATAAGAAAAATTATAAACTAATTGCTAATATTCTTTTTTTTTGCTATAATTTTTATATAGAATAGAGGGATGTATGAAAATATTAATTCTTAAAAAAGAACGTATCATTACAACTACTTTACCAAATACTATTTATGGCGATTTTCAAATTGTTGATATTGATAACAATGGCAATCAAGTAGATTTAATTACAATTCGGGAAAATGATGGTAGATGGTTACTTACTAATACTGCTGATACAGCTATTATTGTTAATAATCAAAGAGTAGCAAGTGTTACTTTAGCAAATTATTTTTCTTGTGAGATACTTTATCGAAAAAGTGATTATAAATATATTTTATATTGTTTACCTACTTATGATAAAACAATTCTTTTTAATGTTTTAGATGCATCTATTTTAGTTTCTAGTCAAGCCCAAGCTGATATTTATTATCAAAATGATTATTTGAAGAATTTTAGTTTTAAAATTTATTATGATAATGCTTGGTATATTGAACTTTTAACTGATACCTATTTAGTTTATTTAAATAATAAAAGTATTAAAAAGGAACGTCTTTTTAACGGTGATGTTATCTTTGTTTTAGGACTTCGTATTGTTGTTCTTGGAAATTATATGATCATAAATAATCCTTTCAATATGGTTAGGGTAAATACTAAAAAATTAAGAGCTATTGTCTTACCAAATATTCGTGAAGTTAAAGAAATTGAGGAAGATTTAGATATTTATGAAGAAGAAGATTATTTTTTCCGTCAACCTCGTTTTAAAAGAAATGTAATTGAACAAAAGTTTCATATTGATTCACCTCCCGAAAATCAAGATCCTGAAGGTATGCCTTTTATTTTAACAATTGCTTCATCGATGACGATGGCTGCAACTAGTAGTATGAGTTTATATATGATTATGCAACGACTTGATAATGGTGCTACGATAGGTGATGTTTTACCAATGATTATTATTATGAGCTTTACATTAGTAACGGCTTTATTAGTACCTATTATTTCTAGGGTTTGGCAAAAGCGTCATAATAAGAAAAAAGAAGCTCTACGTCAAGAAAAATATACTAATTATGTCCATGAACGCGAAAAAGATATAAAAGATAAAATGGAAGAAGAAAAATTCATTTTGTTGGAAAATAATCAAACCAATGAAAAATGTTTTGAAATTATTATGAAACGGCAAACTAGTTTATGGGAGAGAAAAATATCTCATGATGACTTTTTAAAACTTCGAATAGGTATAGGTGACATTAAGGCTAGTATTGAAATTGATTATGAAAAAGAAAGGTTTAGTTTAGTTGACGATAATTTAAAAAATTTATTATATTCTGTTGCTGGTAGTGAAAAAAAACTTGAAAATGTACCTGTTACAGTTTCTTTAACTGAGAAAAATGTTATGGCTATTACTTCTGATGTAAAACTTGGTTATCAATTTTTAGAAACCCTTATTTTACAAATGATTACCTATCATAGTTATGAAGAATTAAAATTAGTTATTCTAACGAAAGAAGAAAATATTCCTTATTTTGAATATTTAAAATTGACTCCTTTTGTTTGGAATAATCAAAAAACTTTTCGTTTCTTTGGAACTAATAAAGAGGAAATTAATCAAATATCTATCTATTTATTAGAAGAATTTACTAATCGGAAATTTCCGGATAAAGATAATCGTTATTCTTATGCATCTAGTGATTTAAATTATAAAGATTTTTTACCTTATTATGTAATTATTACGGATAATTATAAAAATATCAGAAATTTAGAAATTTTAGATAAAGTATTAAATGAAGAAACAAATTTTGGTTTTTCGGTTATTACAATTGATCGTAGTTTAAGAAGATTGCCAGATGAAGCGAAAGTATTCATTAATATTCAAGGTGATACTAGTTTGATGTTAGAACCAGACTTAACTAGTGGTTTAAAACAAGAATTTAAAGCTGATTTTAATACTTTAAATATGAAACTTTTGACTAGTAAAGTAGCTAATGTGCCAATTGAATTTCAAAAAGGTAATTTTAAATTACCCCAAACTTATACTTTCTTAGAAATGTATAATGTTGGACGAGTTGAACAATTAAATGTTTTAAATCGTTGGCGTGATTCTAATCCCATTATGAGTTTAAATGCTCCGGTTGGAATTGGTGAAACAGGAGAAATTTTAGGTCTTGATGTGCATGAAAAAGTTCATGGTCCTCATGGTTTAATTGCTGGTATGACAGGATCTGGTAAAAGTGAATTTATTATTACTTATATATTATCAATGGCAATTAATTATCATCCAGATGAAGTTAATTTTGTCTTAATTGATTATAAAGGTGGGGGTTTAGCTGGGGCTTTTGAAAATAAAGATACTGGTGTTAAACTTCCCCATATTGCAGGTATTATTACTAATCTTGATAAAACTGAAATTACTAGAGCTTTATCTAGTTTAAATTCCGAACTTCGTCGTCGTCAAAAAGTTTTTAATGAAGCACGTGATAAATTAAATGAAAGTACCATAGATATTTACAAATATCAAAAATTATATCGTAATGGGCAAGTAGAAGAGCCGATGAGTCATTTAATCATTATAAGTGATGAGTTTGCGGAACTTAAAATGCAACAACCAGAATTTATGGATGAATTAATGTCAATTG
>CALVHY010000038.1 GCA_944329205.1 uncultured Bacilli bacterium
CATTACAATAACTTTCTTCTTCATTAATTACATAACCACTTGAAGGCATTATATTTATTTCTTCATATGTACCAGCATCACTCTCTTGATACATAGCTATAACATTTAAATCAGCATTATTAAATGTTATTGTTCCATTAATTAGAGGTATACTTTGGGTAGTTCGATATTTAGCTCTTGTAAAATTTAATATTAATGTTGCAATTAAAGCTATTACTATGATACTTATAATGATATTTTTTGCTAGATTGTTTCTTTTTAATGTTTCGATTGACATTTTTTCACTCCTTTATGAAGTCTAGCTGCATTTACACTAAGGTTTTATTTTTTTATTATTAATACGACATATTATGTCATGTTTATTTTATAACAAAAAAAATAGTGTGTCAACTAAAAATACGACTTTTTAGGTCGTGGATAGAACAAAGCTAATATGACATAATAAGTCATAAGGTGGTAACATGATAAAGGAATATCGAATAAAATGGGGATTAACACAAGAGCAATTAGCGGAAAAATTGGATATAAGTACGAGACACTTACAGAGAATTGAGGCAAATATTTGTAGTACAAAAATTGAAATGTTAGTTAAAATTATTCAGGTTTTAAAAATAGAGGATAAAGATGTTTTAAAAATGCTTAAAGATGTAAAAAAATAGTGTTGATAACAGGTTAGTTATTAACACTATTTTTCAATAAATAAACTTTTTGTTTCCGCCATTTCTTCAGGTATAGCAATATCCATGTATTCTAGGATGGTTGGAGCAACTTGGGTTAAGTCTCCACTTTTTTTAAGTTCAACATTTGAATCAGTAATGATAAATGGTACTTTGCTGGTGGTATGGGTGGTAACCGGGTTGTTAAATTCGTCTAGCATAATATCGGCATTACCATGATCAGCAAGAATAATCATCGTATAAAAATTATCTTCGGCTACTTCAAATAACCTTCCTAAGCAAACATCCACGGTGGTAACTGCTTCAATGGTGGCTTCTAAGTTACCAGTGTGGCCAACCATATCAGGATTAGCTAAGTTCATAAAAATAAAATCAATGTCTTTTTCCATAGCCTGAATAGTTTTTTTAGTAACTTCGGTAGCGCTCATTTCCGGTTTTAAATCATAGGTTTCGACTTTGGGTGAGGGAATAAGAATTTTTTCACATTTGTTAATCTTACCGTTATACATGCCGTCAAAAAAGTAAGTAACATGGGCGTATTTTTCTGTTTCGGCAATACGAGCTTGGGTAAGACCTAAAGAACTTAAGTATATACCTAGAGGATTTGAAATATTTATGTCTTCAAGAAAATTGTTGGTTGGAATATCTTTGTCTAACGGAAAGAAACTATATACTTTTAAATCTTGATATTTATAGGTAGGAAATTCGTTAAATGATTCGTTTGTAAAAGCTTTGATAATTTGTTTACCTCGATCACTTCGATAATTCATCCAAAGGATTAAGTCCCCTTCTTTAATTGTTTCGTTGGGATTTATAATTAGAGGATAGATAAATTCATCGGTTTGATCTTTTTTGTATAGCTTTAAAATACCATCAGTAGCACTTTTAGCTTTAATTCCTATACCTCTTGTTAAAAGATCATAATAGATTTTAGTTCGATCATAGTTTTGATCTCGATCCATAGCATAATAGCGACCACATACACTGGCAATGTCCGTATGAGGATCATCAGCGATAAGTTCTTCTAAATCTTTAATATAGTTTAGGGCGGCATTTACTTTGGTATCTCGGCCGTCAGTGATTAAATGAAAATTTATTTTTTTAGCTTCGGCTTCTTTTAATAATTCGTAAATTTTTTGAAAATGATTTAAATCAGCATGGACTTTACCATCACTATATAAACCAATAATATGGACGGTTTTAGTTTTAGCTTCATTTAAAAATTCGTTAAATAAATGATTATCTTTGGCAATACCTTTTAAAAATTCGGTAATTCTTGGCCCGTGTTGGATGATTTTTCGGCCAGCACCAATCGTTAAATGGCCAATTTCACTATTACCAAATTCATTAGCATTAAGGCCAACATATTCTTCAGAGGCGTAAATAGTTGTGTGGGGATAAGTATCCCATAATTTATCAAAGTTTTTGGTATCGGCTAATTTAATGGCATTACCATATTCTTCTTCTCTATAGCCAAAACCATCCAAAATAACCGTTAAAATTTTTCGCATAAATTCACCTTTTTCGTATTTATGATAACACAGTTTTACAAAAAATACAAATTATCTTAAAAAAAAGGATTTAATAACCCTTTTATACTTGCAATAATTTTTTATCATATCTTAAACGATCAGCGATCGTAGCAATAAATTCGGAATTAGTAGGTTTAGCTCGTTCAAAAGCAACACTGTTTCCAAATATTTCTTCCATTAAATCATAATCTCCCCTATTCCAACTTACTTCAATAGCGTGCCTAATAGCTCTTTCCACCCGGGAGGCGGTGGTTGAGAAACGAAGAGCAACTTCGGGATATATTTCTTTGGTTATACCACCATAATTATCATAGTTTTTGTAAAATAAGAAAACACTTTCTCTTATATAACTATATCCTTTAATATGAGAAGGAATTCCTAGTTGGTGAAGAATTTTGCTGATAGCAACATGTAATTGCAGCTCCTGATCATTTAGTTCGTTACTTCTAATACCCTCTTTTTGGGCAATTTCAATTATTCTTGTTTCTAGGGCTAACATGCTAAAGGGTTTTAACATGTAGTAGCTAACTCCATAGTTATTGGTCATACTAATGGTGTATTCCTTTTTGTAACTAGTTAAGATAATAACTTTTTTATGAATGTTATTTTCTTTCATTTTTTCTAGGATAGTTAAACCATCTAGTTCGGGTAAGATGATGTCCATACAAATAACATCATATTCGTTTTTGTGATTAATAATGTAATCAAGAGCAAGACGCCCGTTGTTGATTACTTTTACTACTTTAATTACTGCGTGACTACTAAATTGTTTTTCGATTCTTGTAGTGATTGTTATGTTGTCATCGACTACTAAGACTCTTGTTAAGTTTTCCATTTTGATCTCCTTCAATTAGTTAATTATTTACTACACGCAAGAACATTATAGCACATAACTTGACATTATACTAGTAAATCTTTTGTCTAGTCGTGTAAACTTATGTCGATTAATGTCAAAAGAAAAAACAACTGTTACTTTAAAGTTATTTTTTGAATAAAAGAAGCAATGTTTTGGGGACTTTGAATGGCAGAACAAATAATAAAACCATCGAGAGATGAAATCTTATTTAACATATCAATGTTATCGAGATTAACATTGCCTCCGAAGACAACAGGTATATTTAGGCCGTAATAATCTTGAATTATTTTCTTGATAAAAATGATCATAGATCTTATTTTTAAGAAATCATAAGGTGTTTTTTGGCCAATTAAGTAAGTTGGTTCATAAGCAATAATGATGTTTTTTAAAGCAGAGGATGATAGATTGTTAAATATTTTAGCTATTTGCTTTTCTAAAGTTAAATATTCTACTTTACGCAATTTTTCTTCAAGGGTTTCACCAATACAGTAAATTACTTTGAAATTATTATTTAGGGCATCAGTGATTTTGGTAAGAATTTGCCACTCAGTTTCTTGATAATATTTTCTTCTTTCAAAGTGCCCGATTAAGACATAGGTTACATCAAGACTTTTTAATTGATTAAAAGTAATATCGCCCGTTAAATGTAGTTTTTCATTTAAAGCAATATCTTGAACGCATAAATTTATAGAAGTGGTTTTAAATAAAGGCAAATAGATGGAACTGGGGGCGATGATTAAGTTTATGTTTGATAGATCAAGAGATGCTAATTCCTCTTTGTATTTTAACATTTCGGTATAGGTCTTGTTAGCTTTTAAATTACAGATCAAGTACTTCAATTTCGTCTTCCTCTCTGATAGCATCAATACCTGGTAAAGAGCCATTTGCAATATATTCTAAAGTGGCTCCCCCACCCATTGAGATATGGGGAAAAACATTTTTAAAACCTATGTTATTAACAGCGCTTATAGTATCGCCTCCCCCAATTATAACTTGATCTTTGATCTCACTTAAAATTCTTAAGATTTCTCTTGTGCCGTTGGCAAAAGCTTTTTGTTCATAAACACCCATGGTACCATTGATAAATACGGTTTCGCTTGATCTAATAATATTGCTGTATTTTTTTAGGGTTTTAACACCAATGTCTTTGATAATATCATTAGAATCTATTTCGTTAATGTTTTTTAGGGTGGCTTCTTTTTTGTAGGTTGAGGCAACAATGGCATCGAGAGGAAAGGCAAATTTTGTTTTATAAGTTAACATAAGATTTTTGAGTTCACTAATTATATTGGGGTCATTTGTTTTTAAGGATTGGCCGACATTTAGACCTAAGGCGCTTAAAAAAGAATTGGCAATGCCTCCACTTACTAAGAGATTTTCACATTTAGGTAATAAAGATTTAATCACTTTTAATTTGTCATCAACTTTAGCTCCTCCCATAATAACGGTAAAGGGCCGTTTGGGGTCTTTTAAAAGAGAATCTAACATGTTTTTTTCTTTTTCGGCTAAAAAGCCTAGACAACTGGGAATAAACGCAGAGGGACCAATAACAGATGTGTGAGGACGGTGAGCTACGGCAAAACAATCAAAAACAAAAATTTCCCCTAAAGAAGCTAACTCTTGAGCTACTTGTTCATTATAAGTACTTTCTAAGTTATTAGGTACATCTAAAAATCTCGTGTTTTCAAGCATTAATATTTCTCCGTTTTCGAGATTTAAAGCCATATTTTTAGTTTCTTCTGATAAAATGTCGCTGGCAAACTTTATGGGTAAGTTTAAAAGAGAGGCTAAACGATTCTTAACGGGAATAAGAGTATTTAGTTTTTTATCGGCTTCGTTTTTTACCCGACCTAGGTGACTCATGATAATTATTTTGCAGTTTTTACTTAAAAGATAATTAATGGTTTCTAGGCTTTTTATTATTTTGGTATCATCAATAATATTACCATTAACGATGGGAACATTAAGATCACATCTAAGTAAAATACGTTTATTATCTATATACATGTTTTTTAATAATTGTTTCATTATATCCCTCTTATTCTATTTATATTATACCTTAAATTAGGGCTAATTTACAATATTATTTCGTTTTTTTGAATAAATAATTTGGGATTTAACTTCATATAATTAGATAAAGGAGATATTTATGAATAAAATACTTGTTTTAGTAGTGCTTATATTAGTACCGATAGCGATAAAGACAAAAGATGATACGGAAAAAATATTAACAATGGGAAAAATTGAAGGAGAAGTTATCGAAGAACAAGCGGGGGAGGAAGAAGAGGCCGTACAGGTTCTTTTAAGTACTAATAACGATAAGAGTGATGCGTTTTTAATGGATCTTGAAGATTATGTTATTGGGGTTGTAGCAGGAGAGATGCCAGCATCTTTTGATGAGGAAGCGCTAAAAGCGCAAGCGGTGGCCTCACGAACCTTTGCTCTTTACCGGATGAGTGAGAATGAGGAGTATGTTTTAAGTACCAATATTACGGATCAAGTATATATTACAACTGATGCGATGCAAGAAAAATGGCAAGAAGATTTTACTTATTATTATGATAAGGTTCGTGAGGCTGTTTTAAATACAGAAGGGGAGATTTTAACTTATGAAGGAGAGATAGCTTCAACTTATTATTTTGCTATTTCTAATGGTTATACGGATGATGCTTTAACAGTTTTTAATGAAGATAAAGACTATTTGGTTAGTGTAGAATCAAGTTGGGATAAAAATTATAAGGCCTATAGTTCTACTTATACGTTAAGCAAAAGTGATTTTTGTAGGAAAATGGGAATAAATGAGACCGATATTTTGATAAGTGATATAGTAAGAGCTAGTAATAATTATGTGCGAAGTATCAATATTAATGGCGTAACTTTTACAGGATTAGAGGTATTTAATAAACTTAATTTAAAATCAACGGATTTTGTTATAACCGTTTTGGATGAGGTGGTAAGTATTACAACATATGGTTTTGGCCACGGAGTTGGTATGAGTCAATATGGGGCCCAGGGGATGGCGGCAAAAGGATATTCTTATGAGGAAATATTAAAATATTATTATCAAGATACAGAAATAGCGAAATTGTAGTATAAAATAAAAAAACTTGGTCACTTTAATAGTAGGAAAGGTGATTAAAGTGAAGCACAGAAAATTAAGAGGATATGTTTTACCGACATTATATGTGATTGTTTTAATTGTTATTTTTGGAGCAGTAAGTTTGGTTAGCAATCTTATGCGAGTACAACCCAATTATCTTTATTCGGTTGATGTTAATAAAGATATAACAACAACCGTTGTGGAAGAAGTGGAAGAAAAAACTATTGAAAGGCCATATACCAGCGATAGCGTTAAAATTGCAACTTATTTTTATGATGTTGATGCGGCCGAAGAAAAACAGGAACAGTCTTTGATTTATTTTGAAAATACCTATATGAAAAATACGGGAGTTTTATATCAAGCTGAGGAAATGTTTGATTGTGTAGCAGTGTTAGAAGGAACAGTTTTAAATATTAGTCAAGATGACATATTAGGAAATGTCGTAGAAATAGAGCACAATCCTAACTTACGAACGGTTTATTATAGTTTGGGAGAAGTAAATGTTGAATTAGGCGAAGTATTAAATCAAGGCGATTTAATTGGGGTTGCAGGAGAAAATAATATAACGAATCAAGATTATAATTTGCTTTTTGAAGTATACTATAATGGAACTTTACTAGATCCTGAGGAATTTTATACGATGGATATAAATGATTTAAATTAACCACTAAGTGGTTTTTTTCTTTGGGTAGTAATAATAATGAGTTTTTAGAGCAGAATAATAAGGGATGGATATTATGAAAGAATTGATTGTTTATTTTTGTGATGATTTAATAAATATTGTTTATAATAAGGAAGTAATAGTAAAAAAATTTAAAAGTTTAGAAGATGGTTTTATTAAGGATCGATCATTATTTATGGAAGAATTTTTAGAGATGTTAAAAACAGAAAAGATTAAAAGTAAACTTTTTGGAGAGCAAATATATGTGGTTAGGGAACCATATTTTTATAATGCTCATATTTATTTTTTAGATAATTTATTTATGGATATAGGATTTATTAAAGTAAAATATTTAAATATTAAAGATCTTTTTTTAGATTATGGAACATATATAGGGATATTTAAAAATTATATGATTATGTATTTAGAAAGACCCATTGTTTTAGATTTAAAATATTTTGGCAAATTAGAGGATAATATAAATTATTTTAAGGATTATTTGCAAGATAGTGTGATATTATTTGGAAGTAATGAGTTAATAAAAGATATTAAAAGTGATTTGGTTATGATATATTTTATTGATAATTATCAAAATTACATTACACAAAGTTTACTTAAAGTAAAGAAATATGATAAATAAAATCGTATTTTTTTTTGACATTATAGGGATTTTATAATATAATTACTATTAGTAAACTAGCATGAAAAACATGCTTTTTGTGTGGTATGGGAGTGGTAAATATGGTTAAGTTTGTTATAGTTGATGACGATCAAAAGGAGATTAATCGGGTTCAAAAATTGATTAAAGAAATTGATAGTGAGGCTAAAATAGTTAGCTTTTTGAAAATAGATGCTAAATTAAAGGCGGAAATTCAAAATTTGGATGAACATAAAATATATGTTTTAGATATTGAACTTGCCAATAGAGTTAGTGGCATTACCATTGCTAAACTTATTAGAGAAGTAGATTGGGAAAGTGAAATTATATTTGTTACTAATCATGATAAGATGTTTGAAAGTACTCATCGAAGTGTTTATGAAGTTTTTTGCTTTATTGAGAAGTTTCATGATTTTGATAAACGGTTTAAGAAGGCTGTTAGAACAATATTAAAAAGAAATTTTGATAATAAAATGTTTAAATATAAAGTTAATAGTGTTGATTTAAATATTTATTATCGAAATATTCTCTATATTTTTAGAGATACAGAGGAAAGAAAATTAGTAATTGTAACTCCGACTAATAAGTATAAAGTAGCTATGACAATTAAAGAGATGAAAGAATATTTGGATAAAAGATTTGTCCAGTGTCATCGATCTTGTATTGTTAATAAGTTTAGAGTAGAAAAAAGAAATTATAAAGAAGGTTACTTTATTTTGGATACCGGCGAAAAAGTTTATATGTTATCGAAGATGAATAGGAAACTGATGGAAAATGCTTGAGTTTTTAGTATGGTTTGTAGCTTGTTTTATTTCAACTTTTGGTTTTGTTTATATTTATTATAAATTAACAAATGCAGATAAAAAAATTGATTTTAAAATTGGACTTGTGTATATATTAGGTATCGTTTTTTCAGCCATTGTGATGTATTATGATATTAGTTATATAAGAGTGATTTCGTATTTCTTCTTTTTTCCTTTTATTTATTATTTGATTAATCCTTTGCCCAAAGGTAAACTTATTTTTTATGTTATCATTATTTGGGTTTATGGAATGATTTTAGATTTAATTACGATGTTAATTTTATCTTTAGGTTATTTAATATTTGATTATAATGCTTATGATAATTTTTTTACTATTTTTCCTTCTTTAATTATTTGTATGATGTTTATAGTTCTTGGCAATATAAAAGTTATAAGGAAATTTACTAATTATTTGTACAAATGCGTTTGTAAGATTAAGTATTATGATTTCATTTTAATTGTTTTGGCAATCTTTACACTGATGGCCGCGATTGTGTTTTCAATTAATATTAGAAAACTGACCATAGGTATTTTGTTATTATTAACCGTATTTGCTATTTTACTTGTGTTTATAACAACAATTAAAATGAAGTTTTTAGATAATGAATATAAAATATTTTTGAATACGTTAAGAGAAAATAATAATTTCTATATTAAAATGGATGAAGAAAATAGATTGTTTAAACATAATTTACTAGCTAATTTATTGGCGGTTAAATCAGTATCAAATAAAGCATCTAGGAATCTTGTTAATGAATTAATTTCAAAGTTAAATTATAATGTTGATTTTATGAATCAAATAAAGAATATTCCGTATGGTTTAACGGGTATTGTTTATGAAAAGATTCATCCGTATGCCCATAAACTAGATATTAAGCTAGATAATAAAATTGATTGTGATATTTTTAATGTTTTAAAACCAAGAAGATATAACGTTTTAGTTGAAAAGTTGATGTTAATGATTGACAATGCTTTAGAGGCTAGTTCATTAAGTGTCGATAAAATCGTGGTAATTAATATGTATTTAGAAGATGATAAGATAATTGTGGAAGTTAAAAATAGTTTTGCTGATAGTATTGATGTTGATTCTTTAGGTAAGTTATCTTATTCAACAAAAGGGCATAATAGAGGATTTGGTTTATTTACAATTTTTAGAGATAGTGAAGTTGGAGTTAAAGTTAAAATTGTAAACAATATGTTTGTAGCTACTTTAACGGCCGTTAAAAATTTGAACACAGAACATAATAATTAACTTTTTAATTTAGCTAACCTTGTGGTTCTTTTTTTTTAGTTGAAATAATATTAATTTTAGTATTTAAACCAAAAATAAAAAGAAAAGCATTTTTTTGATTAAAAACACTTTTCTTTTTTTATTATAATAATTCTTCAGGACAAGTTGGTTCATCCCAAACTAGCCAAATGGTACGAGCATCTCCAACTGATGCAGTTGCAACGCCGCTTAGTAAGTTTGCTAATAATTCAAACATTTTTTTACCTCCTTTACTTCTAAATTTGTTTAAATCTATTTAAAAAATTTAAACCACTATTCAATTTTCTTTTTATAATATTTATAATTATTAAATCTTGTTTTAGTAAGTTTGTAAGTTAAAGGGTTTATAAAGATTATTTGAATGATTAGTGAGAATAAAAGAGCATTATTAATTAAGTTATTATTGCTTTTAAAATAAATAAGAAAATAAATAATTATTATTAGACTTGAAGCTATCTTAGCTTTTAATCTTGGCTTTTTTCTAATTAAAGGCCTTTTAGGGGTATCGGCCGGGGCCCATAAAAGTACGGATATAAAAGCGATGGAAAGAATGATATATCCTCCTAGATGGGGAATGTTTAAATTAGCTATTAAAAAGGGGATAATATTATAAATAGTAATAGTTGTGATCCAACAGCCTAAACTGGATTTAGCATGCCAACCAAAACTAAATGTTCTTATGCCGGCATAAAATAAGATAAATAATAAAGTTTCTATGATGGTTTTGGTAATAAGAGATATAATGATGACAACTGTTAATTTAACGATTAAGTTATATATACCTTCTAAACCATATTTTAGTTTTTTCATTTTTAAATCATCACATTCTTGATATTTGTTTATGAATGTAATTGATGAATTAATAAATTTTTCTTTCATATACTACCTCACTGCATGCTAAGTATAACGCATAATTATTAACGAGAAAATATGGTTTGCTTTAAGTAATTATTATTGCGTTTAAAAAAATTATATTTAATTTAATATTTAGGGATTTGATAGTTTAATACTTGAAAATTATTGTTTGGAGCAAAATGGTATCTTTTGGCTCGTAAATATGATATCTTTGGAGTGGTTTATAACTCAGGATAGGGCAATAGTTGCAAACTTTGTCGAGCGGTTTTTCTTGAATTTAAACTTGCTTGTGTGTTATTTTTAATGCGAGGTAGGAAGGTGAGGTGTGATATGATCGGTAAAGTTAAGTGGTTTAATAACGAAAAGGGTTATGGCTTTATAGAATATGAAGATTTAGAAGATATATTTGTTCATTATTCAGCGATAATCAAAGATGGCTACAAAACTTTAAAAGAAGGGGCTATTGTTAGTTTTAAATTAATTGAAACTTCTAAAGGCTTACAAGCAGTAGATGTATGTGAAAAAGAATTAACTACTATCTAATTTAGTAGTTTTTTTTCCCCTGGCATGATATAATTAAATTAGAAAGTTAGGTGGAATATATGGAATTAAATATTAGAGGAGATAAGATAACAGTTACAAAATCAATTAAAGATTATGTAACAGAAAAGATGGACCGTTTAAATAAATACTTCGAAGGTTCAAAAAATATTAAAGCAAGTGTCATTATTAGGGTTAAGAATAATGAACAAATAATTGAGGTTACTGTACCTACAAGTAAGTTTACTTTAAGAGCAGAAGAAAGTCATAGTGATTTGTATGCCGCGATTGATCTTGTTGTGGATAAGTTGGAAAGACAAATACGTAAAAATAAAACAAGATTAAATGATAAGTATAAAAATATTATTCAATTTGATATTCCTTTGGAACAAAATGATGAAGAAGAGGAAGAACAAAAAATTGTTAAAAGGAAAAATATTGAAACAAAACCGATGGATGAAGAAGAAGCAATTTTGCAAATGGAACTTTTAAATCATGATTTCTTTGTGTTTAAAAATGTTGATGAAGAATGTGTTTCGGTTATGTATAAAAGACTTGATGGAAATTATGGTATTATTAATGTAAAGTAGCAATAGCTACTTTTTAAATGGTTATATTATTTTTGTGTACTACTTAGGCTTAAATATGGTATAATCTTTGTTATGGAAGGTGGATATTATGAGTTTTTTTAGAAAACTATTTGATACAGAATATAAAGAATTAAAAAGATTTGAGGGTATTGCTGATCAGATTGTAGCATTAGATTCCGAGTATTCTAAACTTAGTGATGATGAATTAAAAGCAAAAACCGAGGAGTTTAAGAAGGAATTAGAAAATGGGAAAACGTTAGATGACTTAATTGTACCGGCTTTTGCGACAGCTAGAGAAGCTGCTTACCGGGTTATTGGGGAAAAACCGTATTATGTGCAAATACTTGGTGGTTTAGCGCTTCATTTTGGTAATATTGCCGAGATGAAAACAGGTGAAGGTAAAACTTTAACGGAGACAATGCCAACTTATTTAAATGCCCTAACTGGTAAGGGAGTGCATGTTGTTACCGTTAATGAGTTCCTTGCCAAACGTGATTCGGAATGGATGGGTAATATTTATCGGTTTTTAGGTTTAACGGTTGGTCTTAATTTGAGAGAGTTAAGTCCTAAAGAAAAACAAGAAGCATATAACTGTGATGTAACTTATTCAACTAATAATGAGATTGGTTTTGATTATCTTCGTGATAATATGGTTGTGCAAGCAGAAAAAAGAGTACAGCGGCCTTTAAATTATTGTATCGTTGATGAGGTGGATTCAATTTTAATAGATGAAGCTAGAACGCCTCTTATTATTTCCGGGGGAAGAATGCAAGCTAATAATTTGTATATTGATGCTGATCGAGCCGTTAAGAAGCTAAAGGAAACGGATGATTTTGTGGTGGATGCCAAAACGAAGAGTGTTTCTTTAACGGAAGATGGAAGTAAAAAGATTGAACAATTTTTTCATCTAAATAATTTGTATGATCTTGATAATACAGCACTAGTTCATCATTTAACGCAAGCTTTAAAAGCAAATTATGGATTTAAAAAAGATGTTGATTATGTTGTGCAAGATGATAAAGTAATTATCGTTGATCAATTTACCGGACGATTAATGCAAGGTAGACAGTTTAGTGAAGGACTTCATCAAGCGATTGAAGCTAAAGAAGGAGTTACAATTAATACAGAAACTAAGACAATGGCTACGATTACTTTTCAAAACTTGTTTCGGATGTATAATAAATTATCTGGTATGACGGGTACAGCAAAAACGGAAGAAGAAGAGTTTAGAAACATTTATAATATGTATGTTATAGAGATTCCTACAAATAAACCAGTTATTCGTGAGGATTTAGCTGATTTAGTTTATGCGAATCAAAAAGCAAAATATAAAGCAATTATTAATACTGTTAAAGAAATACATGCGACCGGTAGACCAATTTTGATTGGTACCATTAGTGTTGAGGCCAATGAATATTTAAGTAGTTTGCTTAGTAAAGCTCACTTAAAACATGAAGTCTTAAATGCGAAAAATCATGAACGTGAAGCAGAGATTATTGCTAAAGCAGGAGAAAAAGGGGCAATTACTCTTGCGACTAACATGGCTGGTCGTGGTACTGATATTAAACTTGGAGAAGGTGTACGTGAACTTGGTGGCTTATGTGTCATTGGAACAGAACGTCACGAGTCACGACGTATTGATAACCAACTTCGTGGTCGTGCTGGTCGGCAGGGAGATCCTGGTATGAGTCAATTTTTTGTTTCTTTTGAAGATGATTTAATGAGAAGGTTTGGAACGGACCGGATTAAAACGATGTTAGAGACAATGGGAGTAGGAGACCAAGCAATTCGAAGTAAAGCGCTCACTCGTTCCATTGAATCAGCACAGAAAAAAGTTGAAGGTAATAATTATGATATACGTAAGAGTTTACTCGATTATGATAATGTGTTAAATGAACAAAGAGAAATTATTTATGCAAGACGAAATGAAATACTTGATATGGATTCTATTCATGAACGGGTCATAGAAACATTTAAGAATGTTGTTCATGGTGTGTGTGCGGGTCATATTGAACCGGAAGGCTATTTAACTGAGGCTGATAAGGATGATATTACAGAATATGTAAATAATAATTATTTAAAGAAAAATAATTTGAAGTTTGTCGATATTAAAGATTTAAGTGATGAAGAAACCGAAAAATATATTATCGATTTAGTTATTAAAGATTATGAGGATAAAATTAAAGATGTACCAGTAAGTGATGATTTTGAAAAAGCAATATCACTTAGAGTTATCGATTCTAATTGGGTTGATCATATGAGTGCCATGGAACATTTAAAAGAAGGTATTGGTTTGCGGGGTTATGGGCAAGTAAATCCAGTGCAAGCTTATACAATGGAAGGCTTTGAATTATTTGAAGATTTACTTGCAAGAATAGAAGCGCAAACTGCAACATTTTTACTAAATGCCGAAATTAGACAAAATGTGGTAAGAAAGCAAACTTTGGAGGGAAAAGCGAATGACGGAAAAGAAAAAGAAAAAGCAACTCCAAAAAGAGTAAATAAAATCGGTAGAAATGATCCTTGTCCATGTGGCTCAGGGAAAAAGTATAAGAATTGCTGTGGTAAATAGCTTATAAAATAAGGGTTTGCGAAGGTTTTAAAAATCAAAAAATCATAAAAAATAGTCGATTTGTTTCCATTTTGTTTCCAAAATTAAAAAAGATGTT
>CALVHY010000039.1 GCA_944329205.1 uncultured Bacilli bacterium
GAAGAATTTAACGGATTATTATCAGAACATTTTAATATTAAAATTGATAATTTTTTATTAGAAATTAAAAAGAACTTGTTGTCTAAGATTGAAAGAATGAGAAAAATAGAATTGAAACGTGGCAATATGTCTGATAATGATATTTTAGATAATTTTGAAAGTGCTTTTAAAAGCGCTTATTATATGCATTTTCGCTATTTGTATAATAACCGGAAAGAATTAGAAATCGATGATGAATTTTATTGTGCTATATTTTATTTTATAAGAGAATATTGTTATGCATCAATGTTTCGATATAATAGAAATGGAAAGTTTAATGTACCTTATGGAGGAATTACTTATAATAAAAAAGATTTTAGTAAAAAAATCGATTATTTAAATTCAGCTAAATTGCGAAATTATATGAAGAATACAGACATTTTTAATTTGGATTTTGAAGCTTTTTGTAATAATTTAGATTTAACTAATGATGATTTTATATTTTTGGATCCACCTTATGATACGGAATTTTCTACTTATGCTAAAAATACTTTTGATAAAAATGATCAGATAAGATTAGCAAATTTTTTAAAAAAAACAAAAGCAAAGTTTATGTTAATCATTAAAAACACAGAATTTATTTATAACTTATATAATGTTAAAGGTTTTTATATTTCATCTTTTGATAAAAAATATTTGGTTAGTATTAAAAACAGAAATGATAAAAATGTTGAACATTTAATAATTACAAATTATGAAATTTAGGAGGGTTTTATGGATAAAGTAAAAGAAAAAAGAATTAGAGAAAAAGTAAGAAATAATATTAATGAGTTTGTTTGTAAATTTGAAGCCAGATATATGAAAGAAATTAATAATCCAACAGGTGTTATTAATTCTAAAAAAAATAATGCTTTTATCTCTCAATTAGGTAGTGAATTTATGTTTTATTCTGCTTTTTGTAGGTCCTTTGATTCTAGTTTTGGTAAAGTCCTAGAAAAACTTTCTAATGATATAGCTGAAATATCTTACGAGGTAATAACAGACAATATATCATCTTATCTTTTACCGGAACAGATTCAAAGAGTGTCTAATATTCTTAATGAATATGATAAACATGAGCTTCCATTGCCGGAAGATTATACAAATTTACAAGCTTATAAGCCTAAAAATATAGATAGTTTTAAGAAAAAACATGTAACAGATAATCATTTTTATAAACCTGAGACAAAAGAACATTTTATTATTGAGTTAAAGGCTGGTGGCGATTTAGATATTAAAAAGGCTCGTAGTGAAAAAGAAGCTTTATTAGATGAATATTATATTTTAAAAAATTCTTTAAAAAATGAAGAAGAAAGCGTAAAGATTTATTTAGCAACTGCTTATAATATGTTTGGAGAAAATAGTGATTGGAATCAAGAAAGAGTAAAACAATATTTTAGTGAGGATGAATTACTAATTGGTAAGCAATACTGGGATTTTGTTTGTGATGATAATGATGGCTATAATGTTATTATTGATGAGTATAAACTTTGTTCAGTATATATTATTGAGGCATTAAATAGAATTAAAAAAGCTTATTTTAACTTATAAATAAAAGCAATAAACTATTCAAAGAAAATAGGTTTATTGCTTTTTTCATATACTAATATTTTGTTTTTACTAATTAAACTGTAGACTTCACTAGCTATTAGTTCATATTTATATTGTAAAGAATTAGGAATTGGTATTAAAGATATTTCTAAATCTTCTTTTAAATTATGAAGATATTCTCGTCCTTTTTTGTTAAATCCTAGTATTTTAATGTATTCTATGGAAGCTAATTTATTGATTTCTTTAGGTAGACCAATTAATATATGAACGAGCATTCTTGTTATTTTGTTATAAGTGTATCTTTTGGTTTTTATCCTCATGATAAAGTCTTCTATATTTTTGGCATCTATTATTTTTTCTTTTAATCTATTTTCAATTCCTTCATCAACAGTTAAGTATTTGCTTAAATCATGGTCGGTTAATATTTTATATTTGATATAGGGAAATAAATCTTCTAAAGTTAGATTTTCAATTAGTTTTAGTGTTTTTCTTGGCACATAATTCGATATATCTTCATGATGTTTTAGTTTGTTTCGGATATTGCTAGCACTAATAGTATTGGATTCTTCTTCTAGATTGTGATAAGAGCTTGTTCTTTTAATTGTTACAGGTTTAATTTCTAACTTATTTTTTTTGATTGCTTTGATATAAGAAATTCCTAGTAAATCATTAGGGTTAAAAATATCTGTATCTATTTTTAATGCTTTAGCCAGGGCCGTTGGATAGTTTAGGCCAGTAGCTAAAAGTTCTTGGACCTTTTTATTATATTCAGGGCTATCTTGGATGGTAGCAACTTTTGTTAATGTTTCAATATCATTGGATTCACTACCAAAAACAACATAAGAACAACCTAGAAATCCTAATATTTTTATGGCTGCATCTGCGAATATATCAGCACTTTGTGTACTAAAAATAAAGGGCAGTTCTACTACTAAATCAACACCGTAGATTAAAGCTAATTTTGTTTTATTTTCTTTTGATAAAATACTAATTTCTCCCCGTTCTAGAAAGTATCCGTTTAATACTAAAATGATTGTTTTTCCTGGGAATAATTTCTTAGTTTCCTCTATATGATGAATATGACCGTTGTGTAATGGATTATATTCACAAATAATTCCTACTGCTTCCATTTATTATCACCTTTTTAAGTATAACAGAAAAATAGTGTTTTGAATATTTAAAAATGATCATTAGACATTTATTTTAAATATTTAGGTTTATCAATTCTGCCTAAAAGATAATCAGCACTAATGTTATATTTTTTACAAATGGTATAAAGGAAAGGCGTAGCTATTATGTATCTTCCTTTTTCATATCCGCATATTACACTTTTATTAGTATTTAATATGGATGCTAATTTTTCTTGCGTAAGTTTATGTTCTTTTCTAAATTCTTTTATTCTATTTATAGATATTTCTTTTTGATAATCTGTCATATATTTATAATTTGTATTATTTAATCCTAATGTATAATCGATGGAAACATTTAATAAATTGCAAAAATCTATTAATCTTTTAATTGGAAATATTTCGTTACCGCTTTCCCACATAGCATAGCTACTTCTGCTTACATTTAGGCTTTTTGCTATTTCTTCTTGGCTTTTGTTAGC
>CALVHY010000040.1 GCA_944329205.1 uncultured Bacilli bacterium
GAGAATACGTAGAGATAGATGCAATGCCTAGTAGTGGATATACAATTAATGAAGAGATGAGTTATTGTACACTTGACAATGTAAATCATGATAATGAAGCAGTATTATATACTAATGATAGTGGAGAACATGTCATAGCAGGATTAAAGAAAAATAGCAAATGTTATTTGTATTTTGATATCCAAAAGCCATTACTTAGAGATGAAATTCTAGCGGGAAAAGATATCCAAGAGAGAAATAGCTTTAGTACAGTACTATCAACAAATACCAATGGAATTATCTATCAAGAACAAACAAGCGATGGAACCACTTATTACTTTGCTGGAGATACGGATGAAAACTGGGTATCGTTTGCAGGATACTACTGGAGAATTATCCGTATCAATGAAGATGGCTCAATTCGAATGATTTATAATGGGACAACAACCGATCAAAAGGGAACAACGACACAACTTCAAGAAAGTACCTTTTCCATTAATAGCAGTACCTATGATAATAATGCGTATGTAGGATATATGTACACGTTAAATAATGTGCATGGAACAGGAACAGAAAGTGGAATCAAGAAAGAAGTAGATGAATGGTATGAAGAAAATCTATTAGGAGAACCGGAAGAAGATTTACTAAGTACAGAAGCAGGATTCTGTGGAGATCGAACAAGAAGTACAAGTAGTAGTTCCTTAAATAATTCAGGAGGAACTGGAACAACAAAAACCTACTATGGAGCATACATAAGATTAGTAAATAATAAAACACCGACGTTTGAATGTAGTGATGAAGAATATGATTTATACACAGTAGATGGAAGTAGTAAAGGGAATCATGCATTAGATTATCCAATCGGACTCATCACTGCGGATGAAGTAGCCTATGCCGGAGGAGCATGGGATACAAGTAATGAGGGATATTACCTATATACAGGAAACTATTATTGGACCATGTCTCCGTATGACTTTGGCGGCAGGTTTGCTAGCGTGTTCTTTGTGTATTCGTCTGGCGCCCTGGACGACTACTTCGTGAATTGGTCTGATCCTGGTGTGCGACCAGTATTAAATTTGAAAGCTAATGTGACCATTTCCAGAGGAAATGGAAGTAGTTCTAATCCTTATGTGATTTCTTAAGTACTTAAAATATTAAGTGCTTTTTTCTTT
Organism: uncultured Bacilli bacterium; assembly: GCA_944329205.1. Lineage (GTDB taxonomy): Bacteria > Bacillota_I > Bacilli_A > RF39 > UBA660 > Caccenecus. The sequence continues at coordinate 1,152 of CALVHY010000040.1, forward strand.
AAAAGTATTTATTATTGTTGGTGTTCTGTGTTATAATTTTAGTAGTAGTCTTGGGGAGGTTCGTATGAAGTTAGTTACACTTTTACCCGCTGATCAATATGTAGTGGTAAATAAAACGATTTTAACAGAAATAGATAAAAAGAACTTAATTCATTTGTATGAACCAATCATTGGTTTTGGAGCAGTTAGTTTATATCTTACTTTATGGAGTGATTTAGATCGGTTAGAGATTATGAGCAGGGATTTTACTCATCATCATTTAATGAGTATTTTAAAATGTAGTTTGGATGCGATTAAACAATCAAGAGAAGCATTAGAAGCTGTGGGATTAATGAAGACTTATTATAAAGAAGGGGATATTAATTCTTATGTTTATGAGTTATATTCTCCTTTAAGTGCTTCAGAATTTTTTAATAATCCGATTCTTAATATTGTTTTATATAATAATGTTGGAGAGGAAGAGTATAATTATCTGAAAAAGATGTATCGGAAAGTAACGATTGATCTGAGAGATTATGAAGATATTACGAAAACTTTAAATGAAACTTTTGAATCGACTAGTATGCCAGTGGTGGAAGCACGTAGTCGAGAGACTCTTCCTTTAAATATTAAAAGTGATATTGATTTTGATTTAATTCTTAGTAGTATTCCCAAGGGGATTTTAAATGAAAAAGCACTGAATAAGAAGATGAAGGAGCTTATTATTAATTTAGCTTTTATTTATGATTTAGATACGTTAAAGATGGTGGAGTTAATACGGGCTAGTTTAAATGAAAGAGGGGGAATAGATCGGGATACCCTAAGAAAGAATGCTCGTAAGTATTATCAGTTTAAGTCTGGTAATTTACCAACGTTAGTTTACCGAACGCAACCAGAATATTTAAAGACTCCAGTTGGAGATAATAGCCGCAAGGGAAGAATTATCAGGGTATTTGAAAATACAAGTCCCTATGATTTTTTAAAGAGTAAATATCACGGGGCAAGTCCAACTAGTAGAGATTTAAAATTATTAGAGATGCTTATGATTGATCTTGAATTAAATCAAGCGGTTGTGAATGTTTTGATTGATTATGTTTTGAAGAAAAATAATAATAAACTGAGTGCTAGTTATGTAGAAACAATAGCAGGACAATGGAAGAGGGCTGGAGTAAAAACGGCTAAAGAAGCGATGGAGTTGGCCGAAAAAGAACATAAGAAAATGCAGAAAAGTACTGATAAAAAAGTATCTAAAGTGCAAAAAGAAGCACCCGTTCCCGTTTGGCTTAATGAAAATTTAGAGAAGTCAGAAATCAGTGCTGAAGAGGCAAAAGAATTAGAAGAATTATTAAAGATTTAGGTGATGTTATGGAAAGTTTAAAAAATGATAGTCAAGTACAAAGTTTAAGAAAGGAATTATTAGAAAATTATCGAGCTAATTTAAAAGATCAAACTTTTAGAGAATTAGTTAGTCAGTTTCAAATTTCTGATGAAGTAGGATCTTTATCTAATTCTAGTTTGGAAGATTGTGTAAGAGAGCTTAAGAATTGTCAGGAATGTAAGGGCTTATATGAGTGTAAGAATAAAGTATTAGGTCATTATCTATATCCGAAAGTAGATGGTAAAATCATAGATACTATATTTGTTCCCTGTAAGTTTAAAAAGGAAAATGAACGATTACTTGCTCTTAAAAATACTGCTTCTAAAGAATTAATCAACGCTCGTTTTAAAAATATTGATGTAAAAGATAAGAACCGAGTAGAAGTAATTAAATGGATTAAGAAGTTTTATGATGAATTTGAAATTTATAAAGATATGAAAGGGCTTTATCTTCATGGCTCTTTTGGAAGTGGGAAAAGTTTTTTAGTCTATGCTTTATTAAATGAGTTGAATATTAATAAGAAAGTGGATTTTGAAGCTCGTTATTTTCCTGATTTATTAAAAGACTTAAAAGAAGATTGGGATTCTTATAATGAAAAAATGGAAAGATATTCTACTGTTTCGATCTTACTACTTGATGATATTGGCGCAGAACAAGTAAGTGAATGGGGAAGAGATGAAGTTTTAGGAACGATATTACAAAACAGAATGAATAATCATTTAACTACTTTTTTTACTTCTAATTTAACGATTTTGGAATTAGAAACACTTTTATCTTCTACTAAGAGTGGGTTAGATAAAGTAAAAGCAAGAAGAATAATAGAGAGAATTAAACAACTTACCGTGGATATGGAAATGATTACAAATAGTAAAAGAAATTAAAAGAAAGTGTTTTTGGCACTTTCTTAAATTATTTTTTCACTTGTTACATTGAATGAACTATTTTCGAGTACTTTTTCAACAATGTCTTCATAAGTATCACTTTGATAAGACTTTTCTACTTGTTCTAGTATTTCATCATTTCTTGCTTCTCCATATCCTCTTAAATTATAGTCATTTCCAATAATAATTAGTGGGACAGAAGTAGATACTTCAATTCCCAGTTCAGTTGATACTTCTTCCATTAATTTTCTATTTTCTTCATTGTACCAAACTTCATAGGAAATGATTCTTAAATAAGGGTATTCAGTATTTAAAGTTTTAAAAAATTCCATAGCATGTTCACAGTGTGGACAGCCGTCGCCTCGAAATAAATAAATGGTCACTATTTTTTCATCTTCGCTTGGGGTAGAAACGGTTTCTTCTTCCGTTTGGTTAGAAGAGTTTTCTTGGGGTGTGCTTGCCTCATTATTTTCCGCTGGTTTTTCTATTTCTTCGTTATTATTGTTGATATTTTCATTGATTAAATTATTATTGGTATTATCGTTATTAGTCTCTTTGCTATTATTGTAGATGAAATAGAATATTAGAATTGCTAAGGCTAATAAAAGAATGGTTATGCTCATTCCAATTAAAATTGTCTTTTTTTCTTTTGTCATTTTTATCACCTATTTCATTATATATTAAGTTGTGTTTTCCTGCAAGTGTAAAATAATTGTTAAGTTGTTTTACATTTTTAAAATTGTTTGTTATAATGAATGGTAGGGTGAATAAAAATGGCAAACAAAAAGTATGATGAAACATCGATTAAAATATTAGAAGGGCTTGAAGCGGTAAGAAAACGTCCTGGTATGTATATTGGTAGTACAGATAAACGAGGGCTTCATCATTTAGTTTGGGAAATTGTTGATAATTCCATTGATGAAATTATTAATGGGTATGGAAATCATATAAAAATTGTTTTACATAAAGATGGATCGATTACTGTTGCTGATAATGGACGTGGGGTTCCAACAGGTATGCACGAATCAGGGAAATCTACTCCGGAAGTTATTTATACTATTTTGCATGCTGGTGGTAAGTTTGAGGAAGGAAATTATAAAGTAAGTGGAGGCTTGCACGGAGTTGGCGCTAGTGTTGTTAATGCTTTATCCAAATGGATGGATGTCCTTATTTACCGAGATGGAGTAATTTCTAATATCCGGTTTAAAGATGGAGGCGAAGTAGATAGTCCTTTGAAGAGTATTGGCACTACGAATAAAACAGGTACGGTCGTTACTTTTATGCCTGATTATGATATATTTAAAAATTGTGGGTTTTCTTATACAACGATTGTAGAGAGAATGCAGGAAAGTGCCTTTTTAATTCCAGGAGTTATTATTGAAGTTATCGATGAAGATTCGAAGAGAGAAACAAAATTTCATTATGAAAATGGACTTATTGATTTTGTTGATTACATGAATGAGGGAAAGACGACATTAAATAAAGTGTTACAATTTAGTGGTACTAAAAATGGGATTGAAGTAGATGTTGCCATGCAATATACCGATACTTATAATGAAAATATTATTTCCTTTGTTAATAATGTTAAAACAGTTGATGGTGGTACTCATGAAGTTGGGTTTAAAACAGGTATTACCAAAGCGTTTAATGATTATGTGAAAGCGAATAATTTGATTAAAGGTAAAGATGCGGCGTTTGATGGTAGTGATGTTAGAGAAGGTCTTAGTGCTGTCATTAATTTACGGGTGCCGGAAAATTTATTACAATTTGAAGGACAGACAAAAGGAAAACTGGGAACGCCGGAAGCAAGAAGCATTACAGAAGCGGTAACGTATGAACATTTAAAGTTTTTCTTAGAAGAAAATAAAGAAGTTGCTTTAAATATTGTCGATAAGGCAAGTAAGAGTAAGATGGCAAGAGAAGCCGCTAGGAAGGCTAGAGAAGAGGCAAGGAATGGCAAGGGTAAAGGTAAACTAGAAAAGAACTTGTCAGGGAAATTGGCGCCAGCGACAAGTAAAAATCCCAAAATAAATGAATTGTTTTTGGTCGAAGGTGATTCGGCCGGTGGATCGGCGAAGGGGGGGCGTGATCGTAAGTTCCAAGCAATCCTTCCTTTAAGAGGTAAAGTTATTAATGCTGAGAAAGCGAATATTACGGAAATGCTTAAAAATGAAGAAATTAATACCATTATTCATACGATTGGGGCTGGTTTAGGCGCAGATTTTGATGTTAATGATGCTAATTATGATAAAATTATTATTATGACGGATGCCGATGTTGATGGGTCTCATATTCAAATTCTTTTGCTTACTTTTTTCTACCGGTTTATGAGACCGTTAATTGAGGCTGGTAAACTTTATATTGCTAAACCGCCTTTATATAAACTTGATTATGGCAAGAAACATTTTTATGCTTATTCGGATGAGGAACGGTTTAAAATTGTATCCGAAAATCCAGGTAAACCGGATATTTCAAGAAATAAAGGTTTAGGTGAGATGAATGCGGAAGAGTTATGGGATACAACGATGAATCCTGAGACAAGAAGTTTAATCCGTGTTAATATTTATGATGCTGCTTTAGCCGAAAAAAGAGTAAATGTTTTAATGGGTGATAAAGTTGAGCCTAGAAAAGAATGGATTGAAGAAAATATTGTATTTACAATGGAAGATGATTTTAGAGTAGCTTAAAGATTTTAAGCTATTTTTTATAATATCACATTGAACTAATGTATGTGTTGTGATATAATTAGTTTGTAATCATAAAACGTTTGAGATCGCAATTTGCGATATTGAAAAGCAAAGGGGGGGAATGGGAATGAACGAATTAATGATTAATGATATTAAGATAGAAGATTTGATTTATGAAGTAAGGGGAAAACAAGTGATGCTTGCTAGTGATGTGGCAAGACTTTATCAAGTGGAGACTAAGGCATTAAACCAAGTTGTGAAAAGAAATATTAAGCGATTTCCTGAAGACTTTTGCTTTCAACTTACTTTTGAAGAAGCTCATAAAATATCTTCAAGGTCACAATTTGTGACCTTGAACAAAAGTGGAAATGTTCGTGGTTATAACATCAAATATTTACCATATGTTTTTACGGAACACGGGGTTATGATGTTAAGTGGTTTATTAAAAAGCGATATTGCGGCTAAAGTAAATGTGGCAATTATTAAAGCTTTTGTTGCTATGCGTAAATACATTGCTAATAATACTTTAGAGACTAGAGTATCTAACATAGAAACTAAACTCATTGATTACGACCATAAATTTGAACTTATTTTTGATAAAATGGATAACGAAAAAGTTCATCATTTATTTTTTAATGGGGCTATATATGATGCCTATTCTTTATTATGTGATATTTTGAGTCAATCTCAGGAAAGCATCCTTATTATTGATAATTACTTAGATAAGAATATATTAAATGTTTTTGCTTCTATTCAAAAGGAAGTTTTAATTGTAACGAAAAATATTAATAAGAAAGATTTAGAAATGTATGAACGTCAATACCAAAATGTTAAAATAATTAAAAATGATTCTTTTCATGACCGTTTTATTATTATAGATAAAATGATTTTGTATCACTGTGGAGCATCGTTTAAAGATTTAGGAAAGAAATGTTTTGCTATTACGAAGATGGAGGATAATGAGATACTAAAAAATTTACTCGATAAAATTGATAAACTGGAGTATCCAATAAAAAAGTTGGTGGAAGAGTAAAATATGAGCGAATATTTCAACTTGAAGTTTTAATCTGAAACCGCAAATTGGGGTAGAGGTCTACTATGAGTGTGAGTTAAATAAGTGAGATTTTTTAATTTTGAGGTCACATTTTGTGACCTTGAAGATTGCTTAACATATTTAGTATTGACATTTATTATGTAATAGTATATAATTGAATATATGAACGGATATTCAAGTGAAGGAGAGATAAAATGAATAGAGATTTGATTCATGAAAGTTTGGCAAAGAGAGTCAAAAGTGAAATGCTGAGTGATGATTTACTCTTTGATGTTGCAGAAGTATTTAAGATATTTGGGGATAGTACGAGAATAAAAATTATTTATGCTTTAAAGTTAAGTGAGCTATGTGTTTCGGATTTAGCCTTTATTACGAATAGTAGTGAATCGGCGATTTCTCATCAACTTCGAATTTTAAAGCAAGCTAAGTTGGTGAAATCAAGAAAAGACGGAAAAGTTGTTTATTATAGCTTGAAAGATGATCATGTAATTAAATTATTTGAGATAGGACGTGAGCATGCCCATGAATTATAAGTATTATTTAGAAAATTTAGATTGTGCGAATTGTGCGAAAAAAATAGAAGATGCAATTAAGAAGGATGAGAGATTTTCTTCCGTAATTGTTAATTTTACCACTTTAACTTTAAATTTTAAGACAAAACTAGATAATCCTTTTCCGGAAATCTTAAAAATAGTTAAGCGAGTGGAACCGGATGTGTTAGTTTATGCGGAAAAAAATGAGGAAGGTAAAGGAGATTTAGAACTTTTCAGGTTTATTTTGGCCCTTATTCTTTTGGGAGTTTCCTTCCTTATTAAAAATGAGCATGCCCAAGAAATATTATTAGTTATTTGCTATTTATTACTTATGTATAAAACATTTATTCGTGCTATAAAAAAGATTGTTAAATCGCATAATGTTGATGAAAATGCTTTAATTTGTATATCAGCAATAGGTGCTTATATTCTTGGAGAACATATGGAAGGTTTGATGGTATTACTTTTATATGTTCTTGGCAAAATATTAGAGGAAAAAGCAGTGAATAAGAGTCGGACATCAATTAAAGATTTAGTGGAATTAAAAACTAGTTATGCTAATTTAAAAAAGAATAAGAGAATTACAAAAGTAAAAAGTGAAGAGTTGGAAATTGGTGATATTATTGTTGTAAAAAAGGGTGAACTAATTCCCGTTGATGGTAAAATCGTTAAGGGTAGTACTTCGGTTGATACCTCAGGACTTACAGGAGAAGCTCTTTTAAGAAAAGTTCAAGTAGGAGAAACGGTTTTATCCGGGTTTATTAATGCAGGTGATGTCATTGAAATCGAAGTAGAAAAAACTTATTTTGATAGTACAGCATATAAAATTATTGAATTAACATTAAATGCTACGAATAATAAAGCAAAAACGGAGACTTTTGTCTCAAGGATTGCTAGTTATTATACCCCAATAGTTCTTGTTATTGCCATTTTAATAGGGTTCTTTTTACCACTTATATCTAGTGTTACTTATCAAGATAGCATTTACCGGGCTTTAACATTCTTAGTTATAACTTGTCCTTGTGCGATTGCTATATCTGTTCCTTTATCATATTTTGCAGGTATTGGTATTTCTTCTAAGAAGAAAGTGCTTGTTAAGGGAAGTAATTATTTAGATCTATTAACTAAGTGTGATGCCATTGTGTTTGATAAAACAGGTACACTTACGACTGGTTCTTTTGAATTAGAAAAAATAAATGTTTATGATGAAAGTTATTCTGAGGCGCAAATACTTAAGTTAGCAAGTTTGGGTGAGTCTTTTTCTAACCATCCAATTGCCAAATTAATCCTAAGTGAAAACAAAGATGCTTTGGATACTTCGCGTGTATCTAAGTTTAAGGAAATAGATGGTAAAGGAATTGAATTTTCTTATCAAGGGGATACAATTAAAGTAGGTAGTGCAAGTTTTTGCGGCGCTAAGAAACATGATAATGTCTTTGTGAGAGTAAATGATAAAGTTGTTGGTGGTTTGGTATTTAACGATCATATTAAAGATAATGCTAAAGAAGTCATTGAAGATCTTAAGAGTTATCACATGAAGACTTATATGCTAACAGGAGATAATGAGTCTTTTGCGAGTCTTGTTGCCAAAAATGTTGGAATTGATGAATATAGTTCGGAGCTTCTGCCGGAGGAAAAATTTCAAAAACTGGAAGACTTACAAAAAACACATCAAGTAATATTTGTGGGAGATGGTATTAATGATGCTCCTAGTTTAGTACAAGCCGATGTAGGTGTTAGTATGGGCAGTATTGGAAGTAATAGTGCGATAGAAGCGAGTGATATTGTAATTATGAATGATGATTTAGAAGGTCTTCCTACCATGCTTCGTATTGCTCGTAAAACGAAAAAGATTATTACGATGAATTTAATTTTTTCGATTGGCATGAAAATACTCATTTTGGTTTTAGCTATGTTTGGACTTGCTCATATGGCATCTGCTGTATTTGCTGATACTGGCGTAACACTGCTTGCAATATTAAATTCGCTTAGAATATTAAAAGATTAATCCTTTTTTAAAGCTTCAAGTTCTTCTTGGAGCTTTTTTACAGCTTCTAATAAAAAATCGACTTCCGTTCTTTGGGTTTGGCTACTTTTAGCGTTATTTCTATAAAAGCTACCACCACTTTTATGTTCGCGACTGTTTATGTTAATGTTAAAGTTTTCTAATCTTGCTTCAATTAATTGCTGTTGAGCAGCAGCGGTGAGCATGAATTCACCGACTAACATAAGCCAGTTGCCAATACTAGATTGTTCGTAAGCATCAAAATCACCGGCTAGGGCAGAGCCGACTAAACAAGCTAAGAAAGCAAATGTTTGAGGGTCAACATTGGGAGGAAAATTATGAAAATTATTCATGGCATTCCCCCTTATAACTAATTTTATTCGGGATATTTGCAAAAATTAGTAAAATATAATATAATTAGGTTGGTGAATATTATGCAAATTAATAGTGTTGAACTTGCTTGTTGTGCGGTTAGAACAAGTCAGTATCCAAATGAAGGGTTATCAGAGTTTTTACTGGTTGGTAGAAGCAATGTAGGGAAGTCGAGTTTTATTAATACATTAATTAATCGAAAAAATTTTGCCCATACTTCTTCCAAACCAGGGAAAACTCAAACTTTAAATTTTTATTTAGTTAATAATTGCTTTTATTTTGTTGATGTTCCTGGCTATGGGTATGCCGCGGTAAGTCATGAGAGGCAAAAAAAGTTTGGGGTGATGATTGAGGAGTATTTAAAATCACGGGAATCTCTTAAATGTGTTTTCTTACTCATTGATTATCGTCATAAACCTACAGAGGATGATATTCTTATGTATGAATTTTTGAAATATTATAATTTGAAGATTAAAATTGTAGCGACTAAATATGATAAAGTTAGTAAAAATAATAGAATAAAGCAAGATAAATTAATTAGGGAAACGTTAAAATTACCAGAGGGAGAAGACTTTATACCATTTTCTACTATTTCTAAAAAGGGTAGAGATGAGGTTTATGAAGTGATAAATAGTTTGTTATGATAAGTTTGAATAGAGAGAAAAAATTAGTTGATGATTATGTTATTTTTGATTTAGAAACAACTGGCTTTGATCCAAAAGTAGCCAAAATTATCGAAATTGGAGCGCTTAAATACCGTAATAATGAGCTGGTAGATGAACTTAGTATTTTAGTCAATCCAGGGGTTCCTATACCAGATGTGATTACAATGATTACCGGGATTGATGATGAGCTAGTAAGTAAGGCGATAACAATTGAAGAGGCAATGCCTAAGTTTACCAAGTTTATTGAAGATTTACCACTTGTAGCTCATAACTCTCGGTTTGATCTATCTTTTATTGAAGAAAATATTTTGAATTTAGGTTTACCGATGATTACGAATACCAATATTGATACGGTTTATCTTGCTCGTAAATATATTAAAGGGGTGGATAATCATAAGCTAGAAACACTTAAAGATTATTTTCAACTAACTTATTCATCACACCGTAGTATAGATGATTGTTTAACTACTAATCATGTTTATCAATATTGCAAACATCAAGCAGCAGTAATTAATTAGATTAAACATGAATATTTTTTTGATAAATAATTGTAGGTGAAATGATGATTTGGATTAAAAAACATAAGTTAATTTTTAGTATTATTATTTGGCTTTTAATAGCTATTCTTTTGCCTTTTATATTTTTTGTCTATGAAAGATACAAGCCATATTATACAGCAGAAGATTTTGATATTGAAGTAGTTACCAGTAATTTTGATGCTAACCAAAATGGGGTGGATGATTATACTGACATATTACTTGGAGCGAGGATGGATGCGGAAAATCATCCTACATATGATGGCAAGTATTGGGATACGGGTTATCCTCCTTTAAATATCGGGGTTTGCACGGATGTTATATGGCGAGCTTTTAAAAATGCGGGGTATAATTTAAGGGCAATGGTTGATCATGATATTGATATTAGTAATGAGGAAGATTATCATATTTTATATCCTGATTCCAACATCGATTTTCGAAGAGTAGGTAATCTTGAAGTGTTTTTTTCGAAATATGCCAAAAATCTTACTTTGGATATAAATGAGATAGAAGAGTGGCAACCAGGAGATATTGTTGTTTTTGATAGTAAACATATTGGTATTATTAGTGATAAGCGAAACCGGGATGGTGAACCTTATGTCATTCATAATTCGGGTCAACCGTTAAGAGAAGAAGATATTTTAAGAAAAAGAGCTTTAAAAGATCCTATTAGTGGGCATTTTAGATGGAACGCGGAAGGGTTAGAAGACATTTTGGTTTATTGGGAGGATGAGACATGAAAATATTATTAGTCGAAGATGATGAGGCAATATTAGATGGCTTAGCTTTCTGTCTTAAAAAGGAAGGTTTTGAAATCGAGAAATGTACTTTGGGACGAGATGCTTTAGAAAAAATAAAGTCTATCCATTTTGATCTTCTTATCTTGGATATTAACTTGCCTGATATGAATGGACTTAAATTGTATAAAGAAATAAAAGCGTTAAAGGATATTCCTACCATATTTTTGACCGCGAATGATTCTGAATTAAGCATTGTCGAAGCATTGGACAGTGGGGCAGATGATTATATAACAAAACCATTTAAAACAAGAGAATTAATTAGTAGAGTGCATTCTGTTTTAAGAAGAACAAATAAAGAAAACAATGGTAAGATTCAGATTCAAGATGTTACCATTTATCCTCAGGAAGCTAAAGTTTTTAAAAAAGATGAATTAATATTTTTAACAGCTTTAGAGTATAAGATCTTGTTAATTTTATTTATGAATCCGGGGAAAGTTTTTACAAGAGATCGTATTTTGGCGAATATTTGGGATACTGATGAAGAATATGTCAATGATAATACTTTAACCGTTTATATTAAAAGAATTAGGGAAAAAATCGAAGATGATCCAACTACGCCACGAATCATTCTAACCGTTAGAGGAATTGGGTATAAAGTAGATGAAAAATAAAAATATTTTCTTTTTTGGCTTTGTTAGTGTCCTTGTTCTTGTCTTATTAAATATAGGTTTGATTAAATTATATGATTATTATGTTTATCGCTCTTTAAATCAAATGGTTTATGTTTTAGAGACCAATTATCCTGATCTTTCAACCGAGCTTATGGAATCTTTGATGAGTGAGGAAGAAGCAGTAAATGTTCTTAGCAAATATGGTTTGGATGTAGATACTTTAAAGCACTTAAATTTTTATCAAGATTTTCGGTTAAAAATCGTATTCTTGGTGACTTTCTCTTTTCTTTTGAACCTTATTTTTTTCTTTTTGGTTCAAATTCAGCGAAATAAAAAAATAAAGAAAGAAATAGGAATTATTAATCAGTATTTACAAGATATTTTAAGTGATCACTATGAACTTAATATTGCCCAATATAATGAAGATGAGCTCAGTGTTTTAAAAAATGATATTTATAAAGTTACAATTAAGCTTAAAGAATTAAGTGCTTATGAACAAAAAGAGCAACAGTTTTTGATGAATACTTTGGAAGATATTTCGCATCAATTAAAAACGCCTTTGACGGCTTTAATGATAACGAATGATATTTTAGCAAATAATGAGTTAAGTGAAGATGAGAAAAAAGAATTTTTAGCTAAACAAGAGAAAGAATTAGAAAAAATGGAGTGGCTTATTACGACTTTACTTAAACTTCGGAAACTAGATAGTGGAACTGTAAAATTTAAGTATGAAAAAATATTATCCGAAACGCTTTTGGATGAGGCTTTAGAATCACTACAAGTTATTCTTGAACTTAAGCATGTTCGAGTGATGAAAAAACATTTGGATTTTTATTTGTTTGTTGATGTATCTTGGATGAGAGAAGCACTTACCAATATTTTAAAGAATGCTTGTGAACATGTCGGTGATGGTGGGGAAATTACCATTACAGGTGATGATAATCCTCTTTATAAATCAATTGAAATAAAAGATAATGGAATAGGTATTAAGAAAAGTGACATTAAAAATATATTTAAACGTTTTTATAGTACAAGTTCTTCTAAAAATAGTATGGGAATTGGTCTTAATATGGCTAAAATTATTATCGAAAAACATAATGGTAAAATAGAAGTAGATAGTGAAGTTGGAAAATATACTACATTTAAAATTATTTTTATGAAGAAGAATTGTTAGGGATGGAATGCCTGAGGTTTTTTCTGTGGCGCTAAAGTGACTAAATTGTAATCGAGTTTGTCACTTTAAAGTCACAAATATTTACTATAATATTATTGGAGGAGAAAAAATATGGAAATATTAAAAGTTCAAGATTTATGTAAAACTTATGATACAGGTGGTGTTCCGGTTAAAGCCTTGGATCATGTGAGTTTCACGGTAGATAAAGGTGAATTTGTGGCTATCGTGGGAGCGAGTGGTTCTGGTAAGTCGACACTTCTTCATATTTTAGGTGGAGTAGATAAACCTACTAGTGGACATGTTTATTTAAATGGAAAAGATGTCTATGAATTAAATGAAAATAACTTAGCTATATTTAGAAGAAGAGAAGTAGGACTTATTTATCAGTTTTATAATTTACTTCCCATTTTAAATGTTAAAGAAAATATTACTTTACCAGTGTTGCTTGATGGCAAAAAACCGGATACGAAATATTTAAATGATTTAATTCATACTTTAGGCTTAGAGTCTCGTGTAAATCATTTGCCAAATGAATTATCGGGAGGGCAACAACAAAGAGTATCTATTGGTAGAGCTTTGATGAATCATCCGGCATTATTACTTGCTGATGAACCAACGGGAAATTTGGATAGTAAATCAAGTTTAGAGATATTAGAGTTACTGAAAGTTTCCAATGAAAAATATCATCAAACGATTATTATGATTACTCATGATAAAGAACTAGCCCTACATGCGAAAAGAATTATTACGATTGAAGATGGTAAGATTATTCATGATGAATTAGTAGGTGAGGAACATGCAAATTCTTAATAAATTAACAATGAAGCATCTACTTATGAATAAGAAAAGAACTCTTGTTACCATTATTGGCATTGTTTTATCGACAGCTTTAATGGTGGGAATTGGCTTGCTTGTTTCTAGTTATTTGGAATCCATGAGGTTAGATGCGATTAATAATTATGGTAGTTATCAAGCGATGATTGAAGGAGTAGATCAAGGGAAGTTAGATACGATTTTAAATAATGTGAATTTAAGCGAAGGATACTATTATGCACCATTAGGTTTTGCGAGGGTAAATAGTTCTAATGAATTTAAACCTTATTTATATGTTGCCCATGCTAGTGCTTCCTTACTAGATACCTTAACATTAGTAGATGGAAGAATGCCCCAAAACAGTAATGAACTTGTTATTAGTGAGCACGTTAATACCGATGGCGATTTAGACTATCAAGTAGGGGATACCATCACTTTAGAAATTGGTTCGAGAGTAGTCTTTGGGGAAGAACTGGATCTTAGTCATAATTATGGGATGGCTACTTCTTGGGAAGAAGATAGTCCTTATGCTAATTCTGAAGAATTAAATGTTTTTACTACTAAAACTTATACTATTGTTGGTATTGTAGAAAGAACTTTTTATGAAGATTATAGTGCGGCAGGATATATGGTGTTTAGCTTAGATACCGGTAGTCATAATTTGTATAATGTTTATTTAGAATATAAGAATCCTCGTAAGACTTATCAATATACAGAAAGTATTATTTCTAATTTGGGATTAGAGGATTTATCCAGTAATTATAATGATCAACTTTTATATTTTTATGGAGTAACAAAGTATGATAACATTAATAATGTTTATTTACCAATGATTTTAATTGCTCTATCCGTTATATCGATTGGTTGTATTATTGTGATTTATAATTCATTTGCTATATCGACAATGGAGAGAAAGAAGAGTTTTGGATTATATTCTTCTGTTGGCGCAACCCCAAAACAAATTCTTCGAACAGTGCTTTTTGAAGCATTTTTGGTTGGTATCATTGGTATAGTGATTGGCATTTTTGGTGCGTTTTTAGGAATCTACGTGGTTATTTTAGTGTTAAATCATTTACTTAGCAGTTTTATTGATATTCATTTTGTCTTTCATGTAAACATGCTTTATTTAATTATACCGCTTATCTTTATGATTTTGGTTATCTTTATTTCGGCTTATTTGCCAGCGAGACGTAGTAGTAAAATTACACCGATTGAGGCAATTAGAGGGAATGATGATATTAAAATATCAAAAAAAGAGATGAAAACACCTAAGTTTATTAGGGCGCTATTTGGTATAGAAGGGGATATTGCTTTTAAAAATATTAAGAGAAATAAAAAGAAGTATCGAATTACTGTAATCTCGTTATTTATTAGTATTGTGATGTTTAATACCTTTACTTCTTATTTGGGATATATTACTGCGTCTAGTGATATGGTCGATTATTATGATTATGATATTGGGATTAATTTATATGGGGATGAGGCTACCATAGAAAATGACATGGATAAGATCACTTTGAATTACGAACTGGATTCTTATGTGAAAATTATGAATTATGATTCTTTGAGGGTTACTAATTTAGAGGAAAGTAATTTTACTTTAGAATATCAAAATTTATATTATCAGGATATTTTAGAAGACGATGGATTGGTTTTTAATGTTTATGTTTTAAGTGATGAAGATTATCAGGATGTAACTAGGGCTGAGGCCTTACTTATAAATTCTAAATATTTTACGATTTATGATAATGGTAATCGAACGGTTTTAGATGTTGATTTATTTCAACAGGATCATTATAATTTAGAAATACTTGCTAATAACCAAACTTTTTATTTAGATGCTCAAGTTACGGATGAAGATATTTTAGGTCTTAAAGATACTTTATATACTCCGGTTCCTATTTTAGTTGTATCTTTATCGACTTATCAAGAGTTCTTCCATCATGAAGGAGATTATTCGGCAAGACTAGCTATATTTACATCTAGGTATCAAGAAATTAATCGGGATATTGAAGATCAAAGAATTGTCTTTGATTCATCTTACTCCGTTTATAGTCCGGCTTTGGAGTTTGCTAATACTAGAAATCTTATTTTAGCAATAAAAATATTATTCTACGGTTTTATTGCTTTGGTTACTTTGATTGGTGTTACTAGTGTATTTAATACCATTAGTACTAATATCAATCTAAGAAGAAAAGAATTTGCAATGATGCGAAGTGTTGGCTTAACGCCACGAGGATTTAATAAAATACTATTCTTGGAAAGTTTATTCTTTGGTCTTAAGTCGCTTATGTATGGAATACCCGTATCGATGGGAATAAACGTGCTTATCAGTTTAAGTTTAACGAATGTTTTTGATGCCAGTATTATTATTCCGTGGGGAAGTATACTTATTAGTATCATTGGTGTATTTATTATTGTGCTTATTGCAATGTGGTATTCGGCAAGAAGAGTGAAGAAAGAAAATATATTAGAAGCTTTAAGGGAAGAAAATATTTAGTTTTTTTGAAAAGATTTTGACAAATTGCTATTTTGTGATATAATTATATAGACAGATTTAAGTGGGCATAAAAATTCCCACTTTTATTATTATTTTAAAGAGGTGTGTATGAAAAAAGATTTAAAAGAATTAGAAGCTAAAATTAGGGAAGCTTTAGAAGGAGAGGAAATTATCGTTGATAGTGTTACTTATCTAAAGAACAGCGGAAATTATAATGTTTTATCTGTTGTTCTTGATAAAGTGGGTGGCATTGATTTAGATACAATTGTAGAGGCAACAAACATTATTAATCCAATTGTTGATGAATTTGATTTTACGGATGACTCTTACATCTTGGATGTAACAAGTAAAGAAAGAGGTGGAGATAGTGAATAGTGAAGAATTTATTAAGGCTGTTAAAAATATTGTAAAAGAAAAAGGAATTAGTGAAGATGTTGTTTTTGAAGGAATGGAACAAGCTTTAACAACAGCTTATAAGAAAAATTTTGATTCGAAAACAAATGTTAAAGTGGATATTAATCGGGAAACGGGAGAAATTAAAGTTTATTCTTATTTAGTAGTTGTGGATGATGTGGATTATGGTTCTGAAGAGGTCGATGAGGAAGGTAATGTTGTAAAAATACCTCCGAAAATTAATCCTGATGCGCAAATTATTTTGGAGCAAGCAGAAGAACTTGTTCCGGGAATTAAAGTGGGAGAGACAATTGAAAAAGAAGTAACGCCAAAAGATTTTGGCCGTGTTGCGGCATCAACAGCAAAACAAGTGTTAACCCAAAGAATAAGAGAAGCTGAGAAAAATAGTTTAACCCTCGAGTTCCAAGATAAGCAAGGAGAAATGTTACTTGGACTGGTGGCTATGGAAGATCATCGTAATTACTTCATTGATTTAGGTAGAACGAGAGGAATCTTACCTAAGAGTGAAATTATTCCAGGAGAAACTATTAAGATGGGTTCGAATATTCGAGTTTATGTAACCAAAATTGAAAATAATACCAAAGGCCCTTTAATTTTATTGTCAAGAAAGCATTATGGCTTTGTGCGTCGTCTTTGTGAACTTGAAATACCTGAACTACAAGATGGAACTTTAATCATGCATGCTTGTGTTCGGGATGCCGGAATACGTAGTAAAGTAGCTGTTTCCTCAACAAATGATCGGATTGATGCGATTGGAACATGCATTGGGGAGAGAGGTTCAAGACTTGGCAGTATTCTAAAAGAGTTAAATGGGGAAAAATTAGATTTTGTATTATATAGCGATGATGCGGAAGAATATATTAAAAAAGCTTTAACGCCAGCGAAGAATGCAATTGTCAATATTACAGATCCAGTTAAGAAGGAAGCGCTAGCTGTGGTATCTAATGAAGAACTTCCTTTAGCAATTGGTAAAGGGGGAAGTAATATAAGACTTGCTAGTCGTTTAACGAAATATAAAATTCAAATTAAGACTATGGATCAAATTAATGCTGAGGGAAATCAGTAATGGAGGGATGCATATGAAGATGAGAAAAACTCCTATGCGTACTTGTGTGGTTACTAAAGAAAAGTGTGAAAAAAGAGACTTGCTGCGAATTGTTCGTACGCCAAATGGCGAGGTTATTGTAGATCCGACGGGAAAGGCTAATGGTAGGGGTGCTTATTTAAAACGAAGTGAAAATGTCATAAATCAAGCAGAAAAATCTAAAATATTAGAAAGAGTACTGGAAGTGGCTATTCCTGCTAAGGTGTATGAAGAAGCAAGAAAATTAGGTGAGAAAAGGAATGATAATACGTGAATAATAAACAAGTTTTAAATTTTATATTAACAACGGAACAATTATTGTGTGATTATGGTGAAGTAACCATAATAGATAGTAAACAAGAAAAGAAAAAAGAATTAAGAAGAATATTTAGTGAAGCGCAGAAAATGCAAAGAGATTGTTATGATCCTTATTTGTTTGCTACTAGAGCGCTTAATAATGATGAGGTAGAATATACGTGTCTTGTATGTGGAAAAATTATTGGTGGAACTAATCCTTTACACGTCGTTAATTTAACAGAAAAAGGATTAATTGAAGGCGATGATGCTTTAGAGTATGCCGTTAATCAATTAAAAAAATATTTGGAAGTAGATCCACCTTTAAGTGAAGTGGAAATTAGAGAGGCTTTAAGACGAGATTTAATGGAATTTGCTAAACAAAGATAAGAAAGGAGTGATTTTTGTGACGGTAAAAGAATATGCAGTGGATGTAAATTTGAGTGTTGCAGAAATATTAAAAAAATGTGATGATTTGGGAATTGAAGTTAATTCAGGGGATGATATTCTTTCGGAGGAAGATATCATTTCGCTTGATAATGCAATTAACTTAATTACGGAAGACGAGACTTACGAAGAAGAGGAAACGATTGATGAAGTCGTTGATGCAATTGTGGAAAGTAGTAATATTACCAAAAATATAAATATTACAGATAAAAAGCAAAAACTTAAAAAGAAAAAAGATCAAACTGATAGCAAAGATTATTCCCATCTTCGCAAAGAAATGTATAAAAATAAAAATAAACTTATGAAAAATAGTAAAGATGATAATATTATTCTTTTTCATGATGGTATGAGTGTTGGGCAATTAGCTGCGGAACTTAATGTTAGTGGAACCGATATTATTAAAAAGTTGATGAGTTTAGGGTTGATGATTTCCTTAAATCAAGCAATAGATTTTGAAAATGCGGAGATTGTGGCTTTAGAATATAATAAAACTTTAAAAAGAGAAGAAACTCAAGATGTTTCTAATTTTGAAGAATATGAGATTGTGGATGATGAAGAAAATTTACTTCCAAGGCCACCAATAGTAACTATTATGGGTCATGTTGATCATGGAAAAACAACTTTACTTGATTATATTCGCCATTCACATGTGGTTGAAGGGGAATTTGGAGGAATTACTCAACATATAGGTGCTTATCAAATTGATACTAATGGTCATAAAATAACTTTTATTGATACGCCAGGACATGCAGCATTTACCGAAATGAGAGCTAGGGGAGCTAGTGTAACGGATATTGTCATTATAATTGTGGCCGCTGATGATGGCGTTATGCCTCAGACAAAAGAAGCTGTTGATCATGCTTTAAGTGCAAATGTGCCAATAATTGTAGCTGTCAATAAAATTGATAAGGCTGATGCTAATCCCGAACGTATTCGAACAGAAATGGCGGAAATCAATATCACTCCTGAAGAATGGGGAGGTAGTGTACCATTTATTGATATCTCAGCGCAAACGGGAGAAGGTATTGATAAACTTTTAGAAACGATTTTGGCTATTAGTGAAATGGCTAATTTAAAAGCTAATCCCCAAAGATATGCAGTTGGATCTGTAATTGAATCACGGCAAGATAAAAACGTGGGTGGAGTAGCTAGCTTACTTTTGTTAAACGGAACTCTTAGATTAGGTGATCCCATAGTTGTGGGGACTACTTATGGAAAAGTTAGAACAATGAAAAATGATTTAGGGGAAGCAATTACTTCTGCTGGTCCGGGAATGCCGGTTGAAATCACAGGTTTAAGTGATAATCCGAGTGCTGGCGATAAATTTATGGCTTTTGAAACCGAGAAAGAAGCTAAAGAAATTGCTGAAAAAAGAAAAATGCATGCTAAAGAAAATAAATATAAAAAAGATGTCATTTCTTTAGAGGATTTATTTAGTAAAATTAATAGTGGCCAAAAAGAAATTAATGTAGTTTTAAAGGCGGATGTTAGAGGGTCAGAAGAAGCAGTT
Organism: uncultured Bacilli bacterium; assembly: GCA_944329205.1. Classification (GTDB taxonomy): domain Bacteria; phylum Bacillota_I; class Bacilli_A; order RF39; family UBA660; genus Caccenecus. The sequence continues at coordinate 20,889 of CALVHY010000040.1, forward strand.
AAAAATAGCCTTATGAAGATAAATGTTGAAGGTGTTAAAATAAATGTTATTCGTTCGGGGATTGGTCCGATTACGGAAAGCGATGTTGTCCTTGCTAATGCTTCAAATGCTATAATAATTGGGTTTAATGTTATACCTTCAAACATCACGAAAGAGTTGGCTAAAGAATATAATGTAGATATTCGCCTTTATACAATTATCTATAAGTGTATTGAAGAAATAGAACTAGCAATGAAGGGAATGCTTGATCCGGAATTTGAAGAAAAAACTATTGGTAGTGCCGAAATTAGAAAAATATTTAAGTTTTCGAAAGTTGGAAATATCGCAGGATGTTATGTACTTGATGGAGTAATTAAAAATAATGCGAAAGTTAGGCTTATTCGGGATGGTGTTATTTTGTATGATGGCACAATAGCTTCTGTTCAAAGAGAAAAAGACACAGTTAAGGAAGTAAAAAAAGGTTATGAATGTGGAGTAACATTAGATAATTATAGCGATATTAAAGTTGGAGATGTCCTCGAATGTTATGAGATGGTGGAGATAAAAGATGCCTAGTCATAAACAAGCTAAAGTAGCTAGTGATATCACAAGAATTATTAGCGAAATTATATTTATGGAAGCTAAAGATGAGGTGTTAAAATCAATTACGATTACGGGATGTAGGGTGGCTAAAGATTTAAGTTATGCGAAAGTATATTTCACCTCTTTAAGTAATATGGATAGAAAGACTTTGGTTAAAGAAGTTAACGAGGCTAGTTCTTTTATTAGAGGCGAACTTGCAGAAAGAATCGAGCTAAGACATATACCAATTTTAGAATTTATTTATGATGAATCGATTGAATATGCAAATAATATTGAAAAAATTATTAAAGAAATAAAGGAAAAATGATCTTTATGGTTAAGGAGATTGAAGATGACGGGGTTAATTGTTGTCGATAAACCAAAGGGGTATACCTCAAGAGATGTAGTAAATATTGTTAAAAATAATATGAACGAAAAAAAAGTAGGACATACAGGGACTCTCGATCCTTTAGCAACAGGAGTGTTAGTAATAACTTTAGGTAAGTATACGAAGATGACCGAACTTTTAACTGCTTTAGATAAAGAATATATTGCAGAGATTAAATTAGGAGTGGAAACGGATACTTTGGATATTACGGGAAAAATACTAAACGAAAGAAGGGTTACTACAACTAAAGAAAATATTTTAAAAGTATTTAAATCATTTTTAGGAGAGTATAAAATGGAAGTTCCTAAGTATAGTGCTGTAAGAGTAAATGGAAAGAAGTTATACGAGTATGCAAGGAATGGTGAAGAGGTTAAATTGCCGATTAAAACTGTGCATATTTATGAGTTGGAATTGCTTTCTTATGTAAAAGATATTATTACTTTTCGTTGTAGGGTTGAGAAGGGAACTTACATTAGAAGTTTAATTCGCGATATGATGAGAAAATTAAAAGTTATAGGAACAATGAATAATTTGGTGCGAATTAAACAAGGAAGATTTAGAATTGAAGATGCTTGGCAAATTGAAGATATAAAAAATAAGCAATTTAAGATTTTAAAAGCTAAAGATGTGTTAAATATACCTGTTTATTCTTTAGATGATGATAATTATAAAATAGTTCAAAATGGTGGCAAAATTTCTTTAGCTTTAGAAGATCCCCTAGTTTTATTTACTTATCAGGATGAAGAAGTTGCTATATATCAAAAAGATCAAAAATTATATAAGCCTAAAGTTATGCTTATATAATCTATATTGCCCTATAGCCAAGCGGTAAGGCAGCGGGCTCTGACCCCGCGATTCCGTAGGTTCGAATCCTACTAGGGCAACCAATTAGTTGTTTAGGCCTGTTAAGGTCTTTTTAATTTTTGCTAAAATAAAAATAACTAAATCAGAAGATTTAGTTAGAGATTATCACTTTATACAATATCATCGATATATCTTTTTAGCTCTTTAGCATTAGGGCCAAAAATTATCTTTAATTGATTGTCAATTTCTACAATACCTTTGGCCCCTAGTTTTTCAATTGCATCTTTATTTACAATACTTACATCTTTTAGAATTACTTTAAATCGACTCATGTTTGCTTCGGCACTGACAATATTGTCTTTTCCGCCTAAGTATGTAATTAATTTGTTTGCCTCTATTCTAAAATCTCTTCTTGTTAGTTTAATCACAATGAGAAGTACTAGAATTAAAACAACTGCTATAATTAAATATTGTAACCATGTATCCATTTTTATCACCTATTAATATTATACTATAATTTTTAGTATAAATAAAGTTTTTTGGTAACATACTAAAATTAAGGAATGGTGAAGATGAAAAAAATATTAATAATGCTTGTTAGTTTAATGATGGTTGTAGGTTGTTCGTGCTCAAATGATAAGGCGGCAGATGCGGTTGAGGCATACTTAAATGATTATAAAGGACTTAGTGATAATGTTTTAGAGGATATTGATGAGTTAGTAGAAAATGAGAATTTGACAGATAAAGCAAGTGATACTTATAAGGAAGTTTTAAAAAGACAATATCGTGATTTAATTTATACGATTGAAAATGAAGATTATGATGGAGATACTGCACTTGTTACAGTTAAAATAACGGTATATGATCTTTATAAAGTCCAAAAAGATGCGAGTGATTACTTGAGTAGTCATCCCGATGAATTTTTAACAGATGGGGAATATGATAATGATCTTTATATGGAATATAAATTAGAAAAGATGAGAGACACAAATGAGACTATTTCTTATAATTTAGTATTCACTGTTACTAAGTCGGATGGTAATTGGGTAGTTGAACAACCGGATGAAGAAACTTTAGAAAAAATACATGGTGTATACAATTATGATGAGGATTAATTCCTCTTTTTTCTTTACTTTTTAAAAATAATTTAATATACTTACTATGGGTGGTTAAATGTTTAGTTTAAGGTATATTTTAGAAGCTAAGAAGTGGGTTAGTGATATTAATCCTAAATGGAGTTTTATAATTTATAAGATTTTTAAAAGTGATAATTTTAATGAATTACCTAAAGAGTATCAAGAAAAAGTTTATCAAAAGCTAGATGAGTTATATAAAGAAATATTTGAAACAGTGCAAGAACTTGAAGATTGTTTGTATAATTTTTGTCTTTTCTTTTTTAGCAAAGAACTTAATGATAATCCTAATAAGCTTAATTATTTAGATGTTTTGCTTGATTATCCACAATTCCCTGTTATGAATAGTTCGTTATTAGAACAAGATGCTGATAATGATAAAGATGTGCTTACTTATTTAAGAGTGGAAGCTCAATTGTTTACTTTGGATGGTAAGTTTGGCAGTGTTATGAAAAATTTTGAGGAAATTATTCAAAACGAAAAATTAAAAAGGTTAGGTCTTACCGAGGTTATTGTAAATGGACTTGTAAATACATATTTGGATAAATCCACTTTAATTTTAGATATTTCTTATTTGTTATTTCTAGGCGAAGATTATTACCCGCTTATTTTAAAATTGTTTCAAGCTCATACCGCGGATTATAATAGTTTAGTTTTTAATTTATTAAATGATAAAGAAGTTGTAGATAGTGGTCATTTGTCGGAAATGATTGAGATGATTTATGCAACACCGTTAGAGAATTTTAAAGAATTAGAATTTAAAATTACCCATAAGTTAATTTATGAAGAAATGACTTTTGAAGATGCTTGTCGAAATTATTGTGATGAAGCAATGAAGATATTAGATGAAAATGAACATATTAAATCAACGACAAGAGTTAGAGTTCCTGTTTATCAAAATAGAAAAATGTAAGAGGGAAGATAAAGCCCTTTTTTTCATACAATATTTTAGGAGGAATGTTATGAATCGTTTTGTTTATCAAACTTTAAGCGCTTTGTCTTTAGGAATTAGTAAAAAGTCTTTTATTGCCTTGGAAAGCTGGTATCAAACAGAACTGTTTCGTGAGGTATATACAATTTTTTTGACGCCAGCTTTTAAAGAATTAGAGCAAGAAGAGCAAAATAAAATATATGAGGAAATAAAAGCCCTTAGAGAATATGATATTAGTGTTTTAGAAAAGAAAAGATGGCTTACTTCCTGCTTAGAACAGCTCATTTATAGTGAAGTTGTTCAAGATGATGTTTGGCAATTAAAAAGAAAAATGTAAAGAAGCATGGTTTTTCATTGTCCTTTATTATAATATTCATTATAATTATATTAGGAAGTGGAGGAAATGAAGAAGTTTTTAATCATTATTTTATTACTATTTGGTGTTAATGGTTGTGCAATAAATGTACCGGAGTCTCAAGCCAATCCTATAGAAGAAAAAGAATTTGTAGCTAGTGACGAAGAATTAGTAGCGCATTTTATTGATGTGGGACAAGGAGATGCTAATTTTATTGAACTGCCAAATGGAGATACGATGCTTATTGATGCGGGAATAGCAAGTTCGGGGGATGATATTACCAAATATATTGAAGATTTAGGTTATACAGATATTGATTATGTTATTGCAACTCATCCTCATGCTGATCATATCGGAGGGATGGCGGAAGTAATTGAGTCTTTTGATATTGGAACCGTTTATATGCCTAAAGCAGTCAGCACTAGTAAAACTTATGAAAACTTGTTAGAGACTATTGCTTTTAAGGATCTGATGATTAATACGGGAAAAGCAGGTGTAGAAGTTTTAAGGGAAGATGATTTAGTGATTTTAATGCTTGCTCCCGTGCAGGATAGTTATGCTAATTTAAATAATTATTCTATTGTCTTAAAAATTACTTATGGTAATATTAGTTTTTTATATACTGGTGATGCGGAAGAAGAAAGTTTAGAGGAAATTACAGGTGATTTAACAGCAGATGTTTTGAAAGTAGGTCATCATGGAAGTGATACAAGTACAACGGATGATTTTTTAGGGCAAGTTAGGCCGAAATATGCTGTAATTAGTGTGGGTGATAAAAATAGTTATAGTCATCCTAGCAAAAGTACTATAAGTAAATTAGAAAAATATACTGATAATATTTATCGGACTGATCTTAATGGAACCGTTATTATCCGTAGTGATGGGATAAATGTTGATGTAAAAACAGAAAGGTGATTTTATGGAAGTTATTATAGATAGGTTTGAAGGTAATTATGCCGTGGTAGAATTAGCGGGGAAAAAATTTGTAAATATCCCTAAAGAATTAGTTCCAGAGGCTAAAGAAGGTGATGTAATTAAAATTTTAGTTGATCATGAGCAAACGAAAAATCGAGAAAAACGAGTGAAAAAATGGATGGATCAATTGTTCTTGGATTAATTTGTATTTAAAAGAAGGGTTTTTAACTTTTAATTAATAATTATTTGTGATATATTAAGGCTGAGGTATTTATTATGAGTTTAAAAGATATTACAAAAGAAACATATGATGATTATATTAATTATTTAAGAAGCATGCGGGAAGATGACTATAAAATGTTTCAAAGTAAATTAATATCTACTAAATATGAAATATTAGGGATAAGGTTACCTAAGCTGAGAGTTATAGCAAAAGAAATATTAAAAGGTAATTATCAAAACTTTTTAAGTTTGAGTGAAGCTAAATATTATGAAGAAGTTATGATAAAATTGCTTGTTATTGCGGGAATTAAAAAGTTAGATGAATTAAAACTTTATTTTGATGAAGCTATAGATTTGATTGATGATTGGGCTTTATGTGATACTTTTGGTAATACTTTAAAAGTAGTTGCTAAAAATAAAAAGGTATTTTTACGAAAAATAGATGCGTTAATACAAAGTGATAAAACATATTATATTAGAGTTGGATTAATATTGTTACTTAATTATTATATAGAAGAAGAATATTTGGATTTAATAATTAAATATTTGGATAATATTAAGAGTGATGAATATTATGTAAATATGGCCCAAGCTTGGTTAGTGTGTGAAATATTTATTAAATTTCAAAAGGTTGGTTTAAAATATTTAGCTGATAATAAGTTAAATAAATTCACAATTAATAAAAGTATTAGTAAAATAAGAGATAGTTATAGGGTAAGCAAAGAAATGAAAGATTATATTTTGCAATTTAAAAAATAAATTAAATTTATACATTTTCTTTACATACATCTATGTATTTTATATATTTAGATGTTTTTTCTAATTCTTTTAATGTTAATTTAATAGCGCTGTTACTAGTTCCACAAGCAGGGTAGATAATGCTAAATTGTTTTAGGGAAACATCTAAATATACTTTAACATTTGAATTGATGCCAAAAGGGCAAATGCCACCGGCAGTATGGCCAATGAGCTCTTCTAATTTCTCAGGAGGGATCATTTTAGCTTTTGTGTGAAAAGTTTGTTTAAATTTTTGGTTATCTATTTTTTTATCGCCACTAGCAACAATTAATATGGGAAGGTCATTAACTAAAAAAGCCATGGTTTTAGCTATTTCTTTATCTGTGCATCCTAAAGCAAGGGCAGCTTCCTTAACAGTTGCTGTACTTTTTTTAAATTCAATTATATTTTGATCTAAAGCGAATGTTTTTAAGTATGCTTTTGCTTTATTTAAAGACATAATCATCCTTCTTTCTTAAAAATTTATAACACATTAAAGCAAAAATTACAATATTCTTTACACATTTTTGTTAAATTTTATAAATATTGAAGAATAAAATTTGAAATTGTGGTACAATTATAAATAGAGAATGGAGGGAATGGTGCACTAAAGAGTAAAGATTAATGAATTTTAGTCCAAGTTTAGTTAAACATTAGTTAAGTAAAGGAGAGTGAGAAAATGTTAAAAACAAAAGTTGGATATAGTGAATTAGAAGATGCATATGCATCAGGGGTAGAAACTGCCAAAATGGCTAATGTAATTGAAAATCCGCAAGTTGGATTATTCTTTACAAGTTGCGTTCAAGATCAAGCAAAATTAATGGAAGGAGCTAAAAGTGTTTTAGGTGATGTTCCAATTATCGGTTGCACTTCATCGGCGGCATTATGTACCCAAGATGGCTATCTAAATAAAGAAACAGGTTATTCTGGTATGATGCTTTTTGGTGGGGACCTAGAAGTGGTAACTGCTGGGTCTAAAAAGACAGATGAGACTCCTCGGGAAATAGGAAGACGAATTGCTGAAGAAGCAGTAAGTAAAGTAAAAGGTAGCGACTTAGAACCTGATTTCTTCTTTATGAGTGCAAGTCCTGCCAATGAAGAAGAATACATGAAAGGTATTCAAGATGTTATTGGTGATGTTCCTGTGTTTGGGGGATCTGCTGCTGATAACACAGTAGAAGGCAAATGGAGTATTTTAAATGATGGTGAATACTTTTCTGATGGTTGTGTTATTGCCATATTCTATACCAATGGTGAAATGAAGAACCTTTATACAGGCGCTTATCATGAAACTGAAAATGCTGGTATTATTACAAAGGTTAGAGATAGAAGAACTTTAGTAGAAATTGATCATGAGCCAGCACTTAAAAAATATGCTGAATGGACCGGCAAAGACGTAGATTCATTAATGGGAGGTAACCTACTTACCGAAACAATTTGTGCACCGCTAGGAGTAAAAGATCCTATTGGTAAAGTAACGGCTGTTCGTCATCCAATGAATGGTAATGATGACTATTCTATGAATATTGGTGCAGACCTAGCCGAAAATACGGCTGTAATACAACTATCTAATACTCCAGAAGGAATTTTAAAGGCGAATGAAGAAACAATTGATGCTGTAACTGACATGATGGAAGGTGAGATTCAAAGTTATTTCTTAGTTCACTGTGGAGGACGGAGACTTGGACTTGCTCTAGCAAGTATTGAAGATAAAATTTATCCAAAAATTAAGGAGTCTATTCCGGATAAAGAATTCTTAGTAGTATTTACCTTTGGTGAATATGGTAGAGGAGATCATTCATCTAATACTGTTGGTGGCTTATCACTATCATATACGGCATTTGGCGAATAAAAATAAAGGAGGAATAATATGAAAAGTTTAATTGGAAATAAATGGTGCGATTCTTCTGATGGCAAGGTTATCGAAGTTTATAACCCTGCCACAGGCGAACTAGTTGATACCGTACCAAGCTTAACTAAAGAAGATGTAGAATCGGCAATTGACTATGCGGATGCTCATCAAAAAGAGTGGGAAGCAAAAAGTGTAATTGAAAGATGCGAAGTATTATCAAGATTTGCCGAGCTAGTCGAAGAAAATAAAGATGAATTAGCAATGCTTCTATCAAAAGAAACTGGTAAACCAATTAAAGAAGCTTACAATGAAATAGCAAATATCCAAATTGGTGTTCCTGGGTATGTTGAAAAAGTAAAACATGAATATGGAAATATTGTTTATAGAGGTACTGAAAAAGGTCAAGAAAATACAATTCAATATACGATTCAACAACCTCTAGGTGTCGTAGTAGCCATTATTCCATTTAATTTCCCAAGTGATATCTTTATTAATAAAGTACCACCTGCATTATTAATGGGAAATGCGGTTATACTTAAACCAGCAAGTGTTAATCCTCTAACTTTAACTAGATACGTTGAATTACTTGTAGAAGCAGGAGTTCCAGCAGGTATCATTAGTGTTGTTCATGGAAGTGGATCTGTTGTAGGTAAAACCCTAACTAGTAGCAAGAAAGTAGATATGGTGAGTCTTACTGGTTCTACAGCGGCGGGAATTGATGCGGCTAAAAACTGTGCTGATCATTGTGCACATAGTTCTTTAGAACTAGGGGGAAATGATGCTTTCATTTTATGTGCTGATGGCGATATGGATTTAGCTATTGAAGAAACCGTTTGGGGTAGACTTTATAACACTGGTCAAGTATGTTGTGCTTCAAAAAGATTCTTAGTTGAAAATTCAGTTAAAGATGAATTTATCAAGAAAATGACTGATAAAATTAATTCATTAAAACAAGGCAATCCTCAAGATATGTCTACCGATATTGGTTGCTTAGTAAGTGAAGAAGCTGCTATTGAAGTAGAACGTCAAGTTAACGAAACCATTGCCGCTGGGGCAACTCTAGTTTGTGGTGGAAAACGTAATGGCGCTTTTTATGAACCAACTATTTTAGATAACGTTACTCCAGATATGGAAGTAGCAAAAGACATGGAAATCTTTGGACCCGTAATTCCAGTAATTGGTTTTGATAATCTTGATGAAGCCATTGAAATTGCTAATAAGTCTATTTATG
>CALVHY010000041.1 GCA_944329205.1 uncultured Bacilli bacterium
ACTAACTTTTTGTTAGCATCTGTCATGATTTCTAGTTGAGTGTTAGTTATTGCATTTTTAATACTACTTGTTATTTCTTGAAACGACTTATCTAGCATAAGTTTATCCTCCTTATATAAAGATTATAACATTTTATAAGCATAATTAAAACTTTTTATATGTGATATTTTAATCAAGAACAACAAAAATGGAGCCTTTCAGATCCTTCAGAGGGATTAATTTTATAGTCAATTCCATTGCTTTTTTATGATGTTTTTAGTTATATCATACTGATTAATATTATCCTGGTGTTTTACTGCCATATCAATGTATTTATTACAATTACTAACAAAATCTTCCCACCTTACAGTTACGGCATAACTTCCGTTTCCATATTGAAACTTTCTATTTAAAATATTTTTAGACATAATTTCAAAAATTACATTAGTTTTATAAGTTGTAGTATTAGATGTATAATCGTATGACATATAATAATTATAACTTCCTGAACTATCAGGTAGAACAACATACAATAAAGCATTAGTTCTACTATATCTCCCGTCATGAGAAATTTCTTTTAAAGAATAAGATACTTCTTGAGGTATCCACTGATCTGCTTCATCTTCGTAGTAAACTTTCATATTAGGTGAAATTAAAACAATAGTGACAGAACTATCAAATATTTTCTCTTTTAATGTAGTCCAAGTTCACTCATCAGTAAACTTTGACAGATCCTCTCCATCATGCTCACCTTTATAAATATTACTTCTACCTAACAAATTTTCTAAATAGTCAACATAGTTTCTAACTGTTGAATTTGAATAATAATCTAAATTTTGTATACTTGAATCGGCATATTTATATGAAAGAAAAATTTTTCTACCCATAGATACCTCCTAAAATTTTACTAAATATATAACTAATGTTGTAGCAATACAAACTAAATAAAATGGTAAAACTGTTTTAGATATTAATACATTAACAAAACCATATTTTTTTAATTCTTTCATACTTACTTCAATATTATCAAAGTTCATATCAAAGTCTATTTCTTCATCCTTTCTTAATCTTACATCATTATATAAAGCTCTAAATTTTCGCTCTAAATTTAAATAATAAGAATCTAAAATCCAAAATACCAATAATGGAATTAATGTTACAACAACTGCCTTATGTGAATTTTGACCAGCAAAAGCATAAATGGCTATCATCATACCAACTGACCACCCTTTTAGTGAGAATGAATTTGTTCCCATTCGAGCTATAACTTGTTGAATCATATTTAAATGACATCTTTTATTTTCTTCATTCATAAATCAAAATCTCTTAAAACTTAAATAAATTATAAAATATTATATCATATTATGTAAGTAAATTATTAAACTAAATTCAATATTTTTTTACTGAAAATGCCACCTAAGTGCTACCTAAAACTCAATTTTATGAAAAGGTAAACATTAAAAACTCCCATAAATACTGGGAAAATCAAAAATGTCCAGCATTTCTGCTGGACTTCAGGGGGTTTTGGTTGACTCACTTTCACATAAGTCGTGAAGGTGATATCGGACATGATGTTTATCATGTCACTATAATAATATTATTTTTTTTTACATTTGTCAATCACCTTTAGTTAATTTTTACAATTAATTTAATCTTTCCAAATCACGTACGATTTTTTTATAATTCATATTATTCTTATAAACCCCACTATTTAGGTATTCTTCGCTATCACTTTTCGCTTGCAGCATAATTTTTAAATCAGTTTTAAGATTCGCAATTTTAAATGTTTTAACCCCACTTTGCATCGTTCCAAAAAGATCTCCTTCTCCCCGTAATTCTAAATCTTTTTCAGCAATATAAAAGCCATCGTTACTTTCCTCAAGTACTCTTAACCGTTCAACTTCTTTATCGCAAATAAGATAACAATAACAATCAAGATTATTTCTCCCTACTCTACCACGTAACTGATGAATCGTTGCAAGTCCAAACCGATCAGCATCAAAAATAACCATAATAGTTGCATTTCTAACATCAACACCCACTTCAATAACAGTTGTTGAAATAAGTATTTTTGTCTCATTATCTTTAAATCTTTGCATTATCGCATCTTTTTCTTTTTGCTTTAATTTTCCATGCAATATTTCAATCGGAATTTTCCCCTGATAAGCTAGATTAAATTTCTCTTTTAATGTTTCCACACTCTTTAAATCAAGTTCTTCATTATCATCGATAATACTAGCTACCACATAAACTTGATGTCCCGCCTTTATTTCTTCTAACACATGCCTAAGCACATTTTTAAGTTCACTATATTTCTTTATTTTCGTAACAATTTCTTTTCTTCCTCCCGGTTTATGACGAATAAAAGAAACATCCAAATCTCCATACAACGTTAAAGCATATGTCCTCGGAATAGGAGTAGCACTCATATACAAAGCATCGGGAACTTCCCCTTTACTTTTGAGTATTTCCCTTTGTTTTACTCCAAAACGATGTTGCTCATCCGTAATAACAAGTCCTAAACGATAAAATGATACAGCATCTTCAATAATCGCATGCGTTCCAATTAAAATATCAATATCACCACTTACTAATCTTTGTTTAACTGCTTCTTTTTCCTTTTTCGTCATACTACCAACTAAAATATCCACAGTTAAATGATAATCTTTAAAATATTCTAATGCTGAAGAAAAATGTTGTCTTGCAAGGACTTCAGTTGGAGCCATCAAAACACTTTGATAACCAGCAAGAAAATTCGCATACATACTAATAAAACTAATAATCGTTTTACCACTACCAACATCACCTAAAACTAACCGATTCATTTTTTTATTACTTTTTAAATCAGCTAATATTAAAGTTAAAGCTTCCTCTTGACTATCTGTTAAGGTAAAAGGCAAACTCTTAATAAAAGCTTTAATTTTATTTTCATCATAAACCTTTTCTTCTTTTCTAACATTTTCATTATCTACTTTCATATAAGCAATTTTAAATAAAAATAAAAATAATTCTTCATACTTCAAATACACTTTAGCCTTCTTTACTTCCTGGTAATCATAAGGCTTATGTATCATTCTTATCGCTTGTTTTTTACTAATAAAATCATATTTCATCACCAATTCATCAGGTATATAATTAACAAGTTTAACATTATCCAAAAGAGCATTATCTATAATTTTTCTCAAATCATTATTTTTTATACCTTTTTTAACATGATAAATTGGGATAATTTCCTTTTTAATTAAAGGCTTTAATTTAATATCATCACACACAAAAGTATTACGTGCTCCATCATATTTCCCAATTAAAGTAATCATCTTGCCAATAACAATATTAGGTTTTAAAAAAGCCCGATTAAATATTACCGCATACATAGTTTTTCCTTCATGATTAACTCTAAACTGTAATTTATTAAAATTTTTGCGAATAAAAGCCGTAGTTGCTGTCGTCTCAACAACCACATTAATTGCAACTCGTTCATTATCATATTCATCTGTCAAAACGGTTGGCTCAAAAATATCGTAACGATAAGGATAATAGCTTAACAAATCATCAAGCGAATAAATATTAAGTTCATGTAAATTTTCTAACATTTTCGGCCCTACACCCTTTATATCGTTAAGTTCCATCTTACAGCCTCCCCAAAATATTATATCAAAGAAAAAAAAGAATAGCTATTTTTTCTTCTTCTTTTTTCGCTCATCCTCAAAAATATCATAAACTCCTGTATCATCATTAGTTTTATCTTCAATATTTTTGATTTCATCTTCTATTTTTGTTTCTTCATCACTTATTTCTTCTTCCAAGAACTCATTTTTAGCTTTCTTTTTTTCTTGTTTGGCCAATTTTTTCTCTTCTTTAGTCCGTCTTTTAGCTTCCTTCTGTTCTTTTTTAATTTCTTTTTTTGATTTCTGATGTTCTTCTTCTTTTTCCGCGTCTTCCTTATTAGCTTGAACTTCTTCTACTTCAACCGTTTCTAAGTCGTCTTTATTATCATCTTTTAAAGTTTTTACCATTTTCCCGACCTCTTCAACTACATCATTTAACTTTCGTGTTGCTTCCAACTTTGCTTCTTGCTTTTCAATAAAGTGATTAATCTTCTTTTGTTTTTTCTTCGTATTATGCAGTAAAGCAAAAATAAGAATAATCATTAAAACTAAAGCACTACCAAAGCCAATTATAACATAAGTATATGTTTTAATAATTTCTTTACTTTCATTAATAAATGATTCATCAAAAGTAATTACAGCTCCACTAGCAGGATCATACAAATACAAATCTTCTTCTCCTGTTTCTAAACTAAGGGCATTAATAATATATAAATTACTATCCTCACTATATTGATAAGCATCAATACTAACACCATTAATTTCTACTGCTGTTTTAATATAATCAAGATCTGATACCAAAGCAACAGGAACTAAAGTAAATGATTTTGAATTAAGTTCATTATAAAAAGAGTAACTACCATCTAAATACCTATACAAAGAAACATTACCACTACTATCTTTTAATCCTACTAAAACATATCCGATAGCATCATTTACAAAAGCCGGAATATCAAAGCCATTAATTTCTATAGTCGTCTCTCTAAAAGAACTTGGGGCCGTTAACAAGGTCGCACTTTTAACTACAGTATAATTTTCATTATTAATACTAACGTTAATAGGATTTTGATCTTCGACATTAACAGTTAAAGTATAAGTTTTTTCATCTCCATTTTGAGCTGTAACCACAATCGGTATCGTATTAAGTCCTTCCGTTACTTCAATTCCCCCCGTACCATCAACACTAGCCGTTGAATCAGCCCGTATCGCATCAACATTAACCAAAGTAGTACCGGTAGGAACAGTAACACTATATTCTAAAGTATCACTATCAAATTCTTGATCAAGTTGATACTCTTCTTCCCCCACCGATACACTAATATTTCGTAAATTATTATTTTTACTATAACTAGCTTCTAACTCTGCTTGGGTAATAATTCGAATTGACTTCCCCGATGATGTCAAACTAATTTCACTTTCATCAAAAGCATAAGCAAGATAACTACTGACTGATACTCTTGTGCTACCCGTCTTAAGCGTTTTAAACACAAAAGTATAAGATTTACTTTTAACACCTGATAAAGTAGTTGTATACCCAAGCATTTTATTTCCACCTGACTCAGCCGTACTACTAACTAATTGCAAATAAGACTTATCATAATTAAGGACCATTTCCCAACTACCAATACCCGTAGAACTCGATAAAGTAACAGTAACAGTAACACGGTTCCCTACTACTGCACTAGATGTACCAGTAACACGAATACTACCGCTAGCAGCACTAACCACATTAGGCAATAATAAAAGGCAAATAACTCCTAACAAAA
>CALVHY010000042.1 GCA_944329205.1 uncultured Bacilli bacterium
TAAGAAACATACATGCTTCTGGATCCTGGCTAATCAAAGACCAGTCTTCAACTCCACATGTAATTATTCTCCCAAGATAATCACATAGTCGGTTTTATAACTACAGATAAACTATATCCTCTAGGCATTATTATTATAGCATATATTTTATTTTTTATTCAAGTACTTATCCTTATTTTTTATCATTTCAGCCAAATTTTGAAATGTCTCCCATACTCGCCATCGGATCAAATTCATTATTTATAGCGGTTGGCTTAATTTCGTTAGTGGTAGTATCTTTCATGTCTTCTTCACTCTTAATTATATCTTCTTTTATTTGCTCTGTTGCCACCCCTTCTGTTACATAATTATTTGCCACTGGTTCTATATCCATATTAGGAGTATCAACTATTTCTTCTTCCCAACAAGCCGAAACATTACAGTTTGTTGAATATGGCATTGGATCAGGCATTTTTAACTTACAAATCATTGGTATTTTAAAAGCTGAACCAAAAGCAACACAATTACCTGGTTGCAAAACTTTCATTTTTTCAATAACATCTTGACTAATATTAGGCAACATTTCTTCAATATACTTAATATCTTTAGGGTGAGTCATTTTAAAAATTAAAAAGTTTGAACATTGGGCAATAACCGTATCACTAATTTCTACCGGTCTTTGGGAAATAATATCAAGAATAACCCCATATTTACGTCCTTCTTTAGCTATTCTATCAAAAATATTATATCCTAGCAAAAAAGTATCCGTATCTTGTTGAATATATCTATGGGCTTCTTCTAAAAACAAGTGAAATGGTCTACTAGCTCTTTTCTTTAAACCCTTAGCATAATCAAATAAAAGCTTTGATATAATCTTAACAATTACTTTCGCATAAGCATCATCAATATCTTCTAAATTAATATTAACTATTTGAGCTCTACTATTATTTTTCCGACATAATTCTAAAACAAAATCATCAATACTAGTATACTTAGTTCCATCAAAGTAATTATTTACTTGTCCCCCAATAATCGTATTAAGTCTTACCTGCAAAATCATCGCTTCATTATACATTACTTGATTTCCTTGAAATCCCTCACTAATTAAAGTAAATTCTAAGGCATTAGCTAAATCTTTTAAAGTATAAAAAGCTTTTTCGGGAACCGGCATTTCTACAATTGATTCATCTACATGTTTTAATATGTATTCCGTAATCAAAACTGATTCCCCAAAATTACCATTAGAATCTATTTCAAAACATTCACTAAAACTTCTTGTATATCCAATACCAGGTATTACTGAATCAAAATTAAACTCTTTCGTATGGCACACTTCAATTACCTTGAATATTTCGTTTTTCTTATAACTAGTAGTCGCATTGCTAAACAAAATAGCAATTAAAGCTTTCGCTATTAAATGATTTTTATATTTAGTTACTTCTTCCCCGTCTGAAGAAAAGATCTTAGCATATTTTATACTTCTCTCTAAAATAGGTAACTGGGAATGACTATTAGCTTGTAATAATAAAGCTACATCATCCAGTGTTAACAAATTTACGGGTATTTTAAGCATATAATCCGTCTCTTCGGTAGGATTAGTCGTAATAAATTTATAATTATAACTAGGATTAATTTTGTTTAATGACCCAAAAGCGTTTTTATATTCTCCATAAGCATCAAAGAAAAACATATTAGCATTATAAGTTACCGTCTTAGGATTACTAAATATATTTTGAATTATTCTCGATACTCCACAAGATTTCCCTGATCCTGAATTACCAAATATAGCTAAATGGTTTGAAAACAAAGAATTTATATCAGGACAAATTTGAAAGCCTTTATAAGTAGCACTTTCTCCTAAAGTAAAACTTTTATTAGTAAGACTACCAACTAGCTCTAATAATTCCTCACTATTAATAATACGAAGTGTACTAGATAAAAGCGGTTTACGAATAACCCCATTTACATAGCGATTATTTACATATTCCCCTAAAAATCTAATTTTAATTTCTTCGTCATTTAATTCTATTACTTCGCCAAGAATCCTTTGATCTTTATCCTCAAAAATCACATGAATATTCATTAAATCGGCCGTAATAGTATCTTTACTAATATTTTCAACATGGGCAATATTATCACTAATATAAAGAATCTTACCAAATATCATACATATCAACCTACCTACTATAATAAATTATAGCATGTTTAGTTATAAAAAAAAAGATGTTTTGAATATTTTACGCAATTCTGATTACTGCATAAATCTTATTTGCCACTCCAAATTTCATACCAACTCGCCAGTTTGTCTAATCCCGAACTAGCTAAACCTTTAATTAAATCCCAAGTAAAACCAAAACTATCCTTTAAACTTTGAAAGTCTCTTTTAGCTGATTCACATAAATCACTATTGTTATGACAAATACTACTAGTAATATCTAAGTAAGTACTTACAATTAGATTTTTAACACTATTATATGCCTTATTAGCCCCATTACTAATCGTCTCTTTATATCCTGGAAAAATATTATCTACTTTGTCATCTACCCATAAGGCAGCCTTTAAAACTTCCAATTTAGCCCTAGTAGTTAATTCACTAAATGTATGTCCCGCTATTTCCCCATCGTAAAATAGAAAATCAACAATAGTAATAAACCCATTTTTTAAAGTACTAGTAATACCTTGATCGATATCACTTTCTAAAGAATTAACGTATGCTAACACTTCTTCATCAGCACTTTTACTAACCACTTCTTCTTTAGTTAAGCTATCACTAACTATTACCTCTTCCTTAGGAACATATTCCCTAATATCTTCCTTTTTATTTTCTTCTTTCTTTTCGGTTAGAGCCTCATCTTCCTTAATATCAACAATTTCCTTAGAAACTGAGACATCGTTATTTTGTTTTTCCGTAGCATCAACCGTATTATCACTAAAAACTTGAGTTTCCTCCTCTTTAATAACTTCACTATCTATAACAACTTCATTATCTTGTCCCTCTTGTTCTTCTAAGTCATCTATATTTTCTGTTTTAATATCCTTTTTAGCTGCCTTTATAATCTTTTCATCTATCGCCGTAATTTCCAACAATTGTTTAGTATCATCTAAACTTTTTTTTAAATAAGTAAATAACACTTCATCTCCCACTTCATAACTATTTTTAACATCCTTAACTAAATAATTATCCTCATCACTTTCCAAAACAACATAATCATTTGAACTAATTACGACAGTTCCCGTCACTTTAAACTCTTCTGAGTTTTCCGTCAAATAATAAATAGCAATTAATCCCCCGATAAAAGCCAAGGATATTATCACCATAAGTATTATTTTCTTTTTTGACATAAGATCACTTCCTACTACATATTATAAACGAAAAAAGATGAAATGTAAATTTCACCCCTTTAATTTCTCGTTTAATATTTCTTTGGTTAAGACAGGATTAGCTTTCCCTCTGGTATTTTTCATTACTTGGCCTACGAAATAATCAAAAATATTGGTTCGCCCCTTTTTATATTCTTCGATTTGACTTTGATTACTTGCAAGAATTTCTTCAATTATTTTCGTAAGTTCAGCTTTATCACTCATTTGGGTATTTTCTTTACTAATAAAGTCTTTAATCTCTTTTTTCTCTTTAATTACTTTTTCAAATATTTCTTTAGCTTGTTTCGAACTTATCGTTTTTTTATCCAATTCTGAGATTAAATCTTTTAACCTCATAGGAGTTAAATATAAATCTTTGATATTTAGGTTATTTTTATTTAAAAAGCCAAGTATTTGGGTGGAAATCCAGTTTGCGGCGCTTTTAGCATCTATACCAAGACTGAGGCACTCCTCAAAATAATCTGATATTTCCCTATCTTTAACAAGTACTTCAGCATCATAACTAGAAAGTCCATAATTGTTTATATAATCTTGTTTTCGCTCAAAATGGAGTCTAGGTATTCCTTCTTTAATTTCTTTTAACCATTCAGCGCTAATCTTATATTTTGGTATATTTGGTTCTATAAAATACTTATAGTCAATCGCATCTACTTTACCCCGCATCCTCTTAGTTGTACCACTCTCTTCATCCCATCGTCTTGTTTCTTGAACGATTTCGCTATATCTTCCTTCTTCTTTTAGTTTAGTTTGTCTTGCAATCTCATAATTAATCGTTCCGATGACCCCACCAATAGAATTGACGTTTTTTGTTTCGACCTTGGTACCTAAATCTAAAGAGTCTTCATCCGCAATAGATACGTTTACATCACAACGAATTTGACCACGTTTAGTATCGGCATCGGATACTCCTAGATAGCGATATACTCTGATCATGTGTTCGATGAAGGCTCCCGCTTCTTCCGCAGAATGGAAACATGGTTCGGTTACTAGTTCAAATAAAGGAACCTCAGAACGATTATAATCAATATTAGACGTATCAAAAAAGTGATCTAAACTAGCTGAGTCTTCTTCTAGGTGCACATCATGAATATAAACAGGAATAATCTTCCCATCCACCTCAATATCAATTTTACCATTTACCCCCACGGGACTTGCCATTTGGGTAATTTGATACCCTTTGGGTAAGTCGGGATAATAATAATTTTTCCGATCAAAAACCATATATTCTGGTTGTGTACAATGAAGAGCAATACTTACCTTTAGAGCATCTTCTACACATTTTTTATTAACTACAGGAAGAGTTCCTGGGAAAGCCATGTCTAAGGGAGCAATATTAGAATTTGGTATTTCACTATAAGCGTTTTTAGCAGGCGAAAATACTTTAGAATTACTTTTAAATTCACAATGCATTTCTAAGCCTATCGTTGCTACTTGCTTTTTCATCTACTTGCCTCCTTTGCTATTTGGCCCTTATATGGCATTTTTGCTTCTAATGTATAAGCAATATTTAATATGTTTTCATCATCATAACAATTACCCGTGATATTAATTCCGACTGGTAAACCACTTACAAAACCATTGGGAATGGTAATGGATGGAAATCCCCCAAAGTTTCCTATTTGTAAATGTTCTTCTAAAACATTAGTTGATGCATCAATCACATCTTTATCTTCATCTAATTTTTTAGCAGGACCACTTGATACCGGTAAAATAAGAGCATCATAGTCTTTAAATAATTCTTTCATTTTATCGACAATTAATCTTCTTACTCTTTGCGCATTTTTAAAATAACGCTCCTGATTTTCTTTTTGTAAAACATAAGAACCGATGACAAATCTTCTTTTAATTAAAGGAGAAAAACCAAGGGTACGATGTTCCTTCATCATTTCAAAGACATCTTTAGCCTCACTTCTAGGTCCAAAAATAATTCCCGTTAAATTGGACATATTACTGGTGGCCTCTGCACAAG
Organism: uncultured Bacilli bacterium; assembly: GCA_944329205.1. GTDB lineage: Bacteria > Bacillota_I > Bacilli_A > RF39 > UBA660 > Caccenecus. The sequence continues at coordinate 5,330 of CALVHY010000042.1, forward strand.
ATATTACTACATAAACACTAGCTATGGCATTTAAAAGTTTTTGATCAATACTAACTTCTTCTACTATAGCTCCTTCTTCTTTTAATAAATCTAATGTTTTAAAAAAATTATTTAAATGCTCTTTTAACTCGGCATTAGCTTTAGGATAATTATTAATATCACAAATTTCTTTAATATAAAATAATTTTTTTCCCTTAATGTTACCAGTTAAAGCTTCTTGTAAATGCATATTACTGGAATCCCAACTAGTCATATCATGTTCATCAATTCCTTTCATGATATCACAAACAATGGCCGCGTCTTCAACTCTTCTTGTTAAAACGCCACAGTGATCTAAACTACTGGCAAAAGGAAATAAACCATACCTTGATAGCATTCCATAGGTTGGTTTATATCCAACAATCCCACAAAAAGCGGCGGGTTTACGGATCGAATCTCCTGTATCACTACCTAAAGCAAAAGGATAAACCCCTGATGCCACGGCACAAGCAGAACCAGCTGAAGAACCAGCACACATTCTCGTTTTGTCCCATGGGTTTAATACTGCTCCCGTATGGCAAGTCATTCCCGTTCCCCCCATGCCAAACTCATCTAATGCTGTTTTATTCGTCATTATAGCTCCAGCATCAAATAGCTTTTCTACAACAGTAGCTGTATAAAACGGAACATAGTTTTTAAGAGTATTGGAAGAACCGGTTGATAAGACATCTTTGGTTGAATAATTATCTTTTACGCCAAACGGAATACCAGATACTAAACTATTTGTAACTTCCATTTCTTTTGCCTCATCACAAATCGTTACAAAGGCATTATATTTTTTTTCTATTTCATGGGACTTTTTTAAGGATTCTTCTACCAGTTCCCGACTAGTTACTTTTCCCGCCTTTAATAATTCATGTAGTTCGCTAATACTTTTTTCTAACACGCTAATCCACCACCTTTGGAACTTCGATTTCTCTTCCATCTGTTTTACCAGCATTTCTTAAAGCCTCTTCAATCGGAATAGATTCCTCAGCCTTATCTTCCCGTAAGACAAATGTAAAATCATCTAAAGCATGCGTCATAGGCTCTACTTTTTCGATGTTAGGAATTTCATTAATGATGTCTATATTTTTATCAATCGCTTCAAACTCATCCAAAACCATTTTATTTTCTTCATCCGTTAGACCAATAAGTAGTTTTTCCGCATAATCTTGAACCATTTCTTTGGTAAATTTATTCATTTGTTTGTCCTTTCTATTTCCGTTAATATTTCATCAAGCCGAACTTTAAAATCATCTACAGTTTTATTATTATCAATATAATAATCAGCATAGGCAATAGGACCAGCTTTAGCAATATTTTCTATTTCCGAAATATCCCTTTTTATCGCATCCTCTTTACTAAAAGGACGAATAGGACGGTTTTCTAATCGGTAATAACGAGTTTTGCGATCAACAATGATGGCAATTGAAGTCATTTCCTCACCAAATTCATCCTTTAATATTTTAAGTTCGTCCCAAGAATAAAGGCCATCTAAAACAACATCATAATTTTTAGCAAGCTCTTTAATTTTTGGAAGTAAAAGAGTGGCATAAGCACCCATGCCATATTCACTTCTAAGTTTTTCTCTCATATATTTTTCATTTTCCGGTGTATCTTCTAGTCCTTCTTCTTTTAGCTTATCTAAAGTAACCCCGCCAAAATATACTTTTTCAAATCCTTTTTCCTCAAGCAATTTACAAGCGACTGATTTACCAGAGCCACACATTCCGACAATTGCTATAATCTTTTTCATAAGTCCTCCTAAAACTCACAATTTCTTGGTGTTCTTGGATAAGGAATGACATCCCGAATATTATCAACTCCCGTTAGATAAATGAGTAACCTCTCAAAGCCCATTCCAAATCCTGAGTGAATACATCCTCCATATTTTCTTAAGTTCAAATACCAGTCCATAGAAGAAGCATCAATACCCATTTCTTTCATTCTAGCAACAAGTTTATCATAATCTTCTTCTCTTTGTGACCCGCCTATAAGTTCACCCGCTCCAGGTACTTCAAGGTCAACGGCTGCAACTGTTTTTCCATCCGGATTTAATTTCATGTAAAAAGCCTTAATGTCTTTTGGCCAATTTTTAATGAATACTGGTCCATTAAAATATTCTGTAATATATTTTTCATGTTCTTTCGCTATATCCTCACCATATTCCGGCGCAAATTCCCATTTTACATCAGCTTTTTTTAAAATAGTAATCACATCATTATGATCAATCCGTGCAAATTTGCTGGTAATTAATTTTTCCAGCTTTTCTTTTAAGCCTTTTTCGACAAAGGAATCAAAAAACGCAATTTCAAGTGGAGCATTATCTAAAACATACTTTACAATATACTTAAGCATATCTTCCATAATATCCATATCGCCTTCTAAATCGCAAAAAGCAATTTCCGGTTCAATCATCCAAAATTCAGAAGCATGGGTTTTAGTATTAGAGTTTTCAGCTCGAAAAGTTGGGCCAAAAGTATAAGTCTTCTTATAAGCTAAAGCAAAAGTTTCGGCCTCTAACTGCCCACTTACCGTTAAATTAGTCATTTTGCCAAAAAAATCTTTACTATAATCAACTTCCCCTTTTAATTTATCTAAAGGTAAAGTTGTTACTTGAAACATTTCTCCAGCCCCTTCACAATCACTCGCTGTAATTAAAGGAGCATGAAAATAAACGTATCCTCGATCCTGAAAATATTTATGAATCGCATAAGCCGCAATACTTCTTACTCTAAATACGGCTTGAAATAAATTAGTTCTCGGTCTTAAATAAGCAACTTCTCTTAAAAATTCTTTCGTATGTCTTTTTGGTTGAATAGGATAATCTTCAGAACAAGATCCAAGTAAAGTAACTTCCTTAGCTTGCATTTCATAAGCTTGTTTACCCTTTGATTTCACAATAGTGCCTGTAACGGCAATTGCACTTCCTACCAAAAACTTTTTAACTTCATCAAAGTTAATCAAATTTTCATCATAAACAATTTGCAAGTGAAGAAAAGTTGTTCCATCTGCAAAATCAATAAAACCAAATGTTTTTTGATCCCGATGATTACGTATCCATCCTTCTACTTTAACTTCTTTATTTACATATTCATCTATATTTTGAAATAAATCTCTTAAATCCATCTTATCCTCCTTTAAGGCGTAAGCCGTGATGGTCCTCTAAACAAGAACATCTCTTCTTTTAAACTAGAAAGTTCTAATAATAACATTGTAAGCCGATCAACCCCTATAGCAAATCCGCCATGAGGTGGACACCCATATTTAAAGAACTCTAAATAAAACTCTACATCTTTACCTAATCCTTTTTCTTCGGCTTGTTTTTTCAAAATATCATATCGATGTTCTCTTTGGGCTCCTGTTGTAATTTCCGTTCCTTTCCAAATCAAATCAAACCCTAATGGCATATCATTTTCTCGCATATGATAAAAAGCTCGTTTTGTCTTTGCAAAATCCGTTACAAAAATAAATTCGGAATTATACACTTCCATCGCGTATTTACTTGTTAACTTCTCTGCCTCAGCATTCATATCACCTACATCAAAATCAGGTATTTGATAATTATATCTTCTTTTTAGCTCTTGATACAAATCTTGTAACTTAATTCTTGGAAAAGGCTTTTTAGGAATAATTATATCAACATTAAAGTATTCCTTTATTTTATCGCCATATAATGCTTTAACATTATTAAGTCCCGCGATCAACAAATCTTCTTCTAAATCCATTACATCTTCATATGAATCAATATAGGCAAATTCAAGATCAAAAGAAGTAAACTCCGTCGCATGTCGGTTTGTATTAGAATTTTCCGCTCTAAAAGCCGGAGCAATTTCAAAAACCCGTTCCAGTCCACTAGCAATAGCCATCTGTTTATAAAACTGAGGACTTTGAGCCAAGTATGCTTTTCGATCAAAATACTTTACTTCAAAAACATCGGAACCTGATTCGGATGCTGCCCCGATTAATTTAGGCGTATGAATTTCAGTGAAATCCTCACTAATTAAAAACTTCCGCATTCCCTCAACCAAAGCTGCTTGCACATGTAACATTAAATTATTTTTTTCACTTCTCAAATCAATCCACCGATAATCAAGTCTCGTATCGATATTAGCAGTCTCATCAAGGGGTAGAGCATCACTCTTACTTAACACCTCTAAAGAGCTAGGTAAAAACTCCTTACCCCCGTCTTTAACATATTCACTTTTAACCATTTTCCCGGTAAAAGTAATTATACTATTTGCTATAACACCTTCTAATTCTTCACATAATTTTTCTTGGCTTTTTTTATCAATTGAAACCTGGATTTTGCCACTACTATCTTTTAAAATAACAAAAATCATATGTTTAGTATTACGAATATTAATAGCCCAACCACTAATCTTAGCTACCACATCTTCTTTTAAATTGTTAATTAATGTCCTTTTCATCAAACTTCCTCCTATAAATTACTAATAATATAATCGAGTATTTCTGCTTCATCTACTTTTGTTTCTTCTTTTGTCAAATTATCTTTTACTGTAATTAAACCTTTTTGTAAATCCTCACTATTTAATATAATCAAAATACGTGCCTTTAGGCGATCAACTTGCTTAAATTGAGCTTTTAACCCTTTATCCAAAGTATCCATCTCACATTTAACTTCACTCCAACGCAAATCTTGGACTAATCGTAAAGCTGTAAGTCGCTCTTCTTCATTAACCGCCATAACATAAACATCAAGACCCCTAGCAATTTCTTGATCCTTATTTAATGCTTGTAAAACAAGCATCAACCGATCAACTCCACTAGCAAAGCCAATCCCAGGAGTATCCGGGCCTCCAAGAAAACCTACTAAATTATTATATCTTCCCCCTGCCCCTAAAGTATTAGCACTACCTAAACCATCAATATCAGCGACTAATTCAAATACCGTATGATTATAGTAATCAAGTCCTCTTACAATATGGGTATCTACTTCATAATCAACATCCAGTAAAGATAAATACTTTAATACTTGGTCAAATCGCTTCTTACTTTCTTCATTTAAATAAGTCATTATCGAAGGGGCCTTCTTCAAAATATCGCTATCTTTATCTTCCTTACAATCTAAAATCCGCAAAGGATTAGTTGCAAATCTTTTCTGACAATCACTACATAGCTTTCCTAAATGAGGTTCCAAATATTTAACCAAAGCTTCCCGATAATTTTCTCTCGATTCATGATCACCTAAAGTATTAATTTTCACAGTCACATTTAAAATACCCATCTCTTCTAACAATCGATAAGCAAGACTAATAACTTCGGCATCAATTATCGGAGAATCACTTCCTAAAACTTCCACCCCAATTTGGCTTAATTCTCTAAATCTTCCTGCTTGAGGTCTTTCATAACGATACATTGTTCCCATATAATAAAATTTTTTAGGTTGAGCAACATCTCCATACATTTTATTTTCTATAAACGCTCGCGCCACCCCAGCTGTTCCCTCAGGCCTTAGGGTTAGATCTCTATTACCTCGATCTTTAAAATCATATGTTTCTTTTGACACAATATCTGAAGTTTCTCCCACACTTCGATGAAAAAGCGCACTATCTTCAAATATTGGAGTTCTCATAAACTCATAATTGTAATATTCACAAACAGTCGCAAAAACATTATTAATATAATTATAATATTTTGCTTGAACTCCATAAATATCATAAGTTCCTTTAGGTTTTGTTATCATTTTTTCTCCTCCTTAAAAATAAAAACTTAGTATCATAAGGACGAGTCTAACCCGCGGTGCCACCTTATTTTACTAAGTACTCTCTTAATTGTTATCGCAATTTATGCGTTTTCTAAATCATGAAAGCTGTCTTTCTAATTATTACCTCTTAGGCCTTTCCAGCACCTAGCCCTCTCTTTAAAAGGAAACCTAATTATACTCGTTCTTTCTTTAGAAAAATTATTTATGTTTTAATTTTATTATATTTTTGAATCATAGTCAAGTATTATTAACTTCTAACATAATAGTAATAGGTCCATCATTAGTAATAAAAACTTCCATTGAAGCCCCGAAACATCCTGTCTTTGTGGGAACTTTTTCTTTTAATTTTTGATTGAATAGATCATATAACTTAACAGCTTCCTCGCCATTTAAAGCTTTAATGTAAGATGGCCTATTGCCTTTTTTAGTATCGGCATAAAGGGTAAATTGACTAATTGATAAAATACTTCCCCCAACATCGAGCACCGATTTATTCATAACCCCCGCCTCATCATCAAATATTCGCAGATTAATTACTTTATGAACCATTTTATCAATAACGCTTTCATCATCACCTTGCATAAAGCCTACTAATAAAACTAGTCCCATCTTAATTTTTCCTACTTCTTTTTTAGCTACTAAAACTTTACTTTCTTTACTTCTTTGCACTAAAACCCGCATTTTATCTACTCACTTTCAAAACAAAACTTAACATTTCTAAATCAACCATAATTTTAGCAATATCTTCTTTGCTTTTAACTCTTATTGTTATTTCATATACATAACTAGTTTGATATTCTTTCGTTTTAAAACTATCAATATGTATATTTCTTTTGGTAAAAGTTGCAATAATATCTGTCAAATAATTTTTCGCATTATCCGTTTCAATTATTAAATCGGTTAAATAAGAAGTATCTTTCTCATAATTCCAATTTACTTCAATCATTCGTTCTTTCCTATTAATTATATTAGAACAATCTTTTTTATGAACCGTTATCCCTTGCCCCTTCGTAATAAAGCCAATTATTTCATCACCCTTAACCGGTTTACAACACTTAGCTATATTTACCAAAATATCGCCACTTCCTGCCACAATTATATCATTTTTATAATTTTCTTTATCTAAACTGCGATTATTAACTTTTTCTAACAAAGCATCTTCCACATTAGCTTTATTATCCATCGTAAGTGATATAATAAACCCAGCCGTATATCTTAAAGTTCCAATAGACAAATATATATCATCCAAATCTTTTAATTTTAAATCCTTAAGTATTTTTTTAATATTTTCCTCATTCATAACCTCGGCAAAAGCAAGTTTCCTTTTTCTAAGTTCTTTTTCTAAAATATCTTTACCCTTATTAGTCATGAAAGTTCTCTCTTGTTTACTAAAATAAGATTTAATTTTATTTTTAGCCTGACTAGTCTTAACAAAATTTAACCAATCTTTATTAGGAGTAGCATTAGGATTAGTCTTAATTTTAACAATATCATTATTATCAAGTTCATGATTTAGAGGAACAATTACATCATTAACAATCGCCCCCGTCGTTTTATCACCAACATCCGAGTGAATTCGATAAGCAAAATCAACCGGAGTTGCTCCTCTAGGTAGTTCCATAACATCACCTTTAGGGGTAAATACATAAATCATCTCTGCTAACATATCACTAGTAACATCCCGTGCAAAAGCAAGATCATCAACTTCCTCATGAGTCTCAATAAGATTACGAAACATTTCTAACTTTTGTTCCATAATATTTTGAACTTTTTTAGTCCCATGTTCTTTATATGACCAGTGAGAAGCCATTCCTTTTTCGGCAAACTCATCCATTTCATACGTCCGAAATTGCACTTCAAAAAGGTGCCCATCTACCCCAAAAACCGTTGTATGTAAACTCTGATACATATTAGCTTTTGGCATTGCAATATAATCTTTAAACCGATTCGGAATCGGCCGATATTTAGCATGAACAAGTCCCACCGCAAGATAGCAATCACTTACCGTATCAAGAATTACTCTTAAAGCTAAAATATCATATATTTCATTCCACTTTTTCCCTTTAGCTAATTTATTATAAATACTATGAACACTTTTAACGCGACCTTTAATTTTAAATTTTAATCCTTGTTCGGTTAATATTTCCGTAATACTTTCCTGCATTTCTTCCAAAGAATCATTTAATTCTTTTTTCGTCTCACTAAGTTTATCTAAAATATCTTTATAAACATCCGGTTTAGTATAATAAAGACATAAATCTTCTAATTCACTTTTAATTGAATTTATTCCAAGTCGATGCGCGATCGGAATTAAAACGGCCATTGTTTCATAAGCTTTATCCTTTTGTTTCTTGGGATTAATCGCATAATTAGTTCGCATATTATGAAGTCGATCGGCAAGCTTTATAAATAACACTCTCACATCTGTAGCTAACCCCACCAATACTTTCCTTAAATATATCGCGCTAGACTCGGAATCATCCACTAATTCAAGCTTATTAATTTTGGTAATAGAATCAACTATTGTTGCCACGGTAGAACCAAATTTTTCTTCAATCTCACTTAAAACTGTCTCTCCATTATTTAAAACTTCATGAAGAAGTGCTCCTTCAATTGTTATCGCATCAACATTTAAACCATTAACAATATCGGCCACATGAAGAGGATGAGTAATAAAATCTTCCCCCGTAAGTCTTTTCATCCCGCGATGTTTTTCAAGAGCAAACTGATAAGCTTCTTTAATTTTTAACAATTCATCCGTATCTTGAATATTTTCTTTAATTTGTTCATAAACACTCTCAAACGTTATACTATCTTCTTCCGCCTTCATTTATATCTCCTTTTGATCAATGATCCGCCGCTCTTCTTTTAAATAGCTTTTTACATAATCATCTAATTCTTTTATTTCAACCCTAAAAATATCTTCTACCATATCACATAATTCCAAAGCCTTAGAACTAGTCCATTTATAATTTTTCAAATAATTCCATATATCTTCTTCATGAATATAATTAAATCCCTTTTTATTAATTTCTTTTGTCTTACTTTTTAAAGCCGGCAAAAGACGATCATAAAGTTCTTGCAAACTTTTAAATTTAATTTCTCTATTCATCAAAAACACCATCTTTCTTTGATATCTACTAAATAAAATTTAATTTCATATATTTAATTATATCTTAAAACATAAAATTTTAAAAGGGGGACGTGCGATGAAAAACAAATTTTTAAGAGCAACCATTATTTTAATGATAGGTGGTTTAATTACCAAACTTTTAGGTTTTGCTATTCGCATTATATATACAAGAATGGTTGGTAGTGACGCTATTAATTTATATTCCTTAGTAATGCCAACTTATTCCCTTTTACTTACTATTGCCACTTTATCATTACCAATTGTAATATCCAAACTTATTAGTGAACATAAAACCAAAAGTATCAAAATATTATCTAATGCCACCATCATAACTCTTGCTTTAAACTTATTTGTCATAATAATTATATATTTTACTAAAGATTTTATTGCCCATACTCTTTTAAATGATGAAAGATGTAGTGTTCTTTTAATGGCCATGGCTCTTACTTTCCCCTTTGTTTCCTTATCAAGCATTTTAAAAGGCTATTTTTATGGTAAGCAAAAAATGTTTCCTCACACTATTTCGAATGTTATTGAACAAATCGTAAGAATGGCCCTTATCTTTATAATTATTCCTAAATTAATCAACCAAAGTATTGTTTATGCCGTCATGGGTTTAATTCTTATTAGTATTGCCTCTGAACTATCCTCTATCATAACCTTTCTCATCTTTTTACCCAAAAAATTTAAAATTACCAAAAGTGATTTAAAACCGGATATGAAAACAACGAAAGAAATTCTAAGCATATCCCTTCCCACTGTATCAGGAAGATTAATTGGCAATATTGGTTTCTTTTTTGAACCCATATTACTTACTAATATTCTTTTATTTGTTGGCTATAAGATGGATTTTATTTTAAACGAGTATGGAGCTTATAATGCCTATACTATTAGTTTACTAGCCATGCCATCTTTTTTCATTGCTGCTATATCTTCTTCTCTACTCCCAGAAATATCTAAATATTATTATCAAAAAAATATAAACATGGTAAAAAGAAGACTTAAACAAGCCATTATTCTATCCTTTATTGTTGGTGGCATATTCTCAAGCTTTATCTACTGTTTTCGCGAGCTTCTCTTACAAACATTATATAATACCACCAAAGGTGCAGAATACATTGAACTCTTAGCTCCCTTCTTTGTTTTATTTTACTTAGAAGGCCCCTTACAAAGTGTCTTACAAGCCATAGGCAAAGCCAAAACGACCATGTTTATCACCATGGCCGCCGTCATTACCAAATTAATATCTATGTCTATTCTATCTTTATGTCATATCGGTATGTACTCTCTTGTTATCGCCGAAATAATTGACATATTTATTATTGTCATATTATGTGTTAAAGCTATTAGAAAAGAGCTATACTCATAAAACCACGAATGGGTCAGAAGATGTACCTGTGCCGGATAGTAGCACATCAGCCTTCAGATTTAATACTGGGCGCACCCCGTACGTGCGATTCACGTAGTTGTTGTCAAGTCTGCCAGCCGAAGCCACAACGAACACGTAAGCATAGCTGCCGCTAAAGTAACACGGAGACATTGTCCAATATGCACTGTTCGTATATAGGTAATAACTACTATTACTTGAACCTACTATTCCTCCAGCATAGGCTACTTCATCCGCGGTGATTAATCCGACGGGATAGGTTAACGCTTCATTTCC
>CALVHY010000043.1 GCA_944329205.1 uncultured Bacilli bacterium
TTTCGATATACTTCTTCTATTTTTTTCTTATTCTTTATATAATTCTTACTTCCTTTAATCTTTCTTGACAATCCTTGTTGTAATCCCTTTATCTTTCTTTCATATTTATCTAAATATTTTGGATTACCATAATATTCTTTATTACTGGTAACAACTAAGTTTTTTACTCCTATATCTATTCCTACTGAGGTATTATTTCTTCTTTCTGACAACTCTATTTCTTCTTCTACACATACAGACACATAAAATCTATTACCTACTTCTCTAATCGTGGCATTAAGTATTCTTCCTGGTAATTTTTCTAAATTACGATATCCTCTTATCTTAACTTCTTTTAATTTAGGTAATTCAATTACTCTTCTTTTTAAATCTACTTTTATATTCTCATAGACAGTACTTTTATAACTACTAGTAATAAAACTAGTACGAAAGCTTTCTTTAATTCCTTTTTTCTTAAATTTAGGATATCCACCTTGGTGTTTTTCGTGCTTATCAAAGCCTACCATTAAATCAGTAATAGTACTTCTTAATGATATACTATCTACTTCTTTTAAAAAGGGATATTCTTTTTTTAATTTTGGTAACTCTTTCATTAAATCAAATTTAGTTAAGTATTTATTATTTCTTTTTAAATCTAAACAATAATTATAAACGAATCTTGTACATCCAAAAGTTTTATGAATTAATGCTACTTGTTCTTTAGTGGGATATAATCGAAATTGATATGCTTTATGTATCTTCATAAGAATTAACCCCCTTTGATAATAAAAGTATATCACAAATACATATGTTCGTCAAGAATAAACTTTAAAAATACACATTTTTCGTGTACTTTCCTATAAAATAAAAAAAGCAAGAAAAACGTTCGACAAAATTCGATGCTTATTTTTTAGTAAAGAAAAACCAAGCATAAAGCTTGGAATAAGAAAACATATTAACGCTTTGAGAATTGTGGAGCACGACGAGCTTTTTTAAGTCCGTATTTCTTACGTTCTTTTACTCTAGCATCTCTTGTTAAGAAGCCATTTGCTTTTAAAATTTTACGATAAGAATCTTCTCTTGTTTGATCCGTATTCTCATCAAATTTTAATAGGGCTCTTGCAATACCTAAACGAATAGCTCCCGCTTGGCCAGAATATCCGCCACCGTTTACAGTAACTTCAATATCAAAACGATTGATATTATCTGTAACATCTAATGGTTGTTTTAAATCCATAACTAGGATCTTGTTTGGGAAATATTCGTTAACATCAACACCATTAACAGTAATATTTCCTGTTCCACCAGTAAGTCTTACTTGAGCAGAACTTCTTTTACGACGACCTGTTGCGGTCCATACTTGTTTTGCCATTTAAATCCTCCTAATCAATATTTAGGGCTGTAGGTTTCCCTGCTTCGTGTTTATGTTCTGAACCTGCATAAACAAATAATTTTTTGCCCATAGCTCTTCCTAAAGAATTATGGGGAAGCATTCCTTTAACAGCTCTTTCTACCATTTCTTCGGGATATTTTTCAACCATTACTTTAGCGGGCCTTTCTCTTAAGCCTCCTGGATAACCAGAGTGATTGTAATACATCTTGTCATTTAACTTATTACCTGTTAAATTAACCTTTGCGGCATTAATAATGATTACATAATCTCCACAATCTACAGAAGGTGTATAAGTTGGCTTGTGTTTTCCTCTTAGAATAGTAGCGGCTTTAGTAGCAACTCTACCAAGAGTTTTTCCTTCGGCATCAATTACATACCATTTACGTTCAACGTTTTCTTTTTTTTGCATGAATGTTTTCATATTTTTATCCCTTTCATTTAGTCTTTTTGCTTCCGCTTTCCCAAGGCATGGCAAAATAGACAAATAAAATGTACCAGTTAAAATTATATGTAAAATAATGACATTTGTCAAATAAAAATTACAAATTTATTTAATTAATTGCGACTTTTATAATTTTCTTTTATAATTCCTTGCTTTTTTAATTCATTTAGTCCTTCTTTTATAGCTAGTAAAGTTTCTTTTCTTGGTCCATATTTAGTTCTTAAATTTAAAGACTTGCTATAAGCATGAGTTAAAGTAAGTAAATTATAAATGGTATTATTATCAATTTGGGCTAGTTCATCATTATTTACTATCAGTTTAAATAGTTCTAGTAAGTCTTTGACGAGGGTTAAAGCTTTTAAATTCGAGTTTTTTTGCTTATTGGGAGTTCTTAGAAGAGTAATAAATTCCTCGTACTTTTGATAAAATAAATTAACATTATTTGATTTATTCATCTACTTCACTTCCATATTCAATTTTATTTAAATATAAACCATTGGGGATGGCCGTTTTAAACTGCTTTTTTATTTCGGGATGTTCTAAAGCTTTTTTTATATCTTCAATACTTGCTTTAGTATTAGCAACATCAAGCATAGCTCCGATTAAATTTCTAATCATGTATCTATAAAAGCTTTTGCCAATAAATTTTATGAGTAAAATATTATCTTTTTCAATAAATTTTATATCATAGATAATACTTTCATAATTAGATCTTTTTCCGGATGTAAAATTTTTAAAGTTGTGAATGCCTACAAATAATTGAGAACATGCGACCATTTTTTTTATATCAGGTTTAGGATCAGGTTGATAATAATAATCAGCATATAAAGGATTATACTGCCCCATATTAATTTTATATATATATTCTTTTTTTAAAACATTAAAACGAGGATGAAAGTTTGGGGGGACTTGTTTAATGTTAGTTATGTAAATATAAGGATGCAAAAGACGATTTAAAGCTTTTTGCAAGGATAATAAATCAATGTTTATACTAAGGTCAAAAGTAGCTTTGGCATCATATGCATGAACACCGCGATCCGTTCTTCCAAAGCCTTTAATAAGAACACTTTGTTTAGCAATAATACTTAAGGCTTCTTCTATGCTTTTTTGAACAGTATGGTGCTTTAATAAGCGTTGAAAGCCATAAAATTTAGAACCGTCATAGGAAATACTAATTAGATATCTCATCCATTCTCCTTTAAACGATAGATGGCTTTTAATAGTTCATTACTTTCATAATAATATTTCATATCTATACCTTTAGCTTGAATTAGTTCAATGAATTTAGTAATTTCCGCTTTATCAAATAAGTCTAATACTTTGGTATAGGCTTCTTCTTTGATGGTATAAGATACTTTGTTTTTATCTATTAATATTATTTCTTTGGCTATATCCCATAAACTAGTTATATCATTAGTAAAGATAATAATTGTTTTTTTGTAGTCTACAGTTAGTTTCTTCCATAATCTTTTGAAATAACTTTTTTCTTTGTCTGTAAGCTCTTTATCAAAATAATCGAGAACTATATATTCCTTATTTTCAATTAAAGCTTTAGCAAGACTTACTTTTTTTAAATCACCAATTGATAGCTCTGAAGATTTTTTGGTTAATATTTCGTCTTTTAAAAGAGCCATTTTGAGGGAAGAAGTATCTTTGGGACTATTTAAGTATTCTTTTACCGTACTGTTAAACTTTGTGTCAGTAATAATATTGTAGTTTTTGTTATTTGAAGTTAAATTAATGTTTCCTACTAAACCATAAATGTTACTTTTAGGTTTGCTTTCAATAATATTTGCTATTTCCATAAATCATCCACCAATTCTTGATTATTATAATATGTTTTATTTACTAATCCATATAGTTTCAAATTATTTGATAATTCGACGATAAAAGGTAAATTAAAACCAAGTTTATTTATTATTTTTTCTTCTTGTAAAACTAATTCTTTTTTCCCTTCCATAATTACACTGTTGTTGTGAATTACAATTAAATAATCTAATAAAAGAGTTTCTTCGATTTGGGTAGTATAGTTAATTATACGCTTGTTATTTGTTTTTAAATAAGATATTATTTTTTCTTTAAAGGGTTTATCTAAATATGTCAGAACATTAAAGAAAACAAATACTTCTTTGTCGCTATTTAAACTTGATAAAATTTGAAGTTTTATCTCATCTATTTTAGATAAATCACTTTTACTTTTTAAATCTTCTTCTTTAAATAATTTGTATAAATCATCGGATATATCATAACTTTGGGGGCTACTATCTTTGGTAATAACTAGACAATTATTATTAATAAAATATACAGCATCTTCATTATAATTAAAAGATGGAGTGTATAAGATAGTAGTATCTATATCTTGAATATCCTTATCATTTACTTGAAACATCACTTTCATAAATACTTCACCGCTTATATAATACCAAATTATTGAGAATTTTTAAAGTAAAAAGAGAAAATATTACTCAATTTGCGTAACTTTAAGCAAATTTTAAGGTATTTTATTATTAAAAAGAACCTCTGTTTAGAGTAATGAATAAGGTTTGCCAAAAGAAAAGATGTTGGTAAGTTTGCTGTTACTAACATCTTGGAATTTTTAAAAACTAAATTTTTATAACTAGTTTTCTTCTTTGTTTAAACCGTATTTACGGTTGAATTTTTCAATATTTCCAGTTTTCTTTACTTTTCCTTGAGCTCCTGTATAGAATGGATGACATTCACTACAAATTTCAACTTGAATGTTTTCTTTAGTTGAATGGGTTTTAAATGAAGCTCCACAGGCACAAGTAATAGTGGTTTCTTTCATTTCTGGATGTATTCCTTTTTTCATAATTACCTCCCGCCATATCAAATATTTTGACATAGTAAATTCGTTTGTCTTAAGTATTATATCATATTTTGGCTAGTTTACAAGAGTTTTTTTAAATCTTGGTAAATTGCTTTATGGCCTAAATAATTAATATAATAACTATCTTGGCTTAAATAATAATCTTTATTCATTAAAAGTTTGTTAATATCAAGAAATAAAAAGTCATTAGTTAAAGCAAGATCGCGAATACTGGCATTAAGTTTTTCAATTGTTAATAAATCATTTGGTCCCCATGTATAAAGACTAATTATTATTACTTTTTTTTGCGTTAATACCTTAATTATACTTAATAGTTCTTCTAAATCATGTAAGTACTCATTTTTTATTTGATTAGTTATCTTGGTGTTAGCTAATTCATCCATGCCGATGGCAATGGTTAATATATCAGCTTGGTTTATAGCTTGTTTTATTTCAATAGTATTTTCTTTTATGACTATAGATCTGTTTTCTTTAATTTCGTATATAAGTTCTTTTAAAGTCATGCCGGCATTAGCAAATTCATGAATATAACTATTTAATTTGTGGTTAGTAAGGTAATCTTGCTTTAAATAATCATTGAAACTATAACCTTCAATACCATAGGGAGTCATACCTAGAGAAAGACCATCTCCAATTGAAACAATGGTTATTTTGTCAGTTTTGGTAAAAAAATAAATAATAACTGATAAAATAGCTCCAATTAAAGCGATTGCTATTACCTTTTTGCGCATCTAACCACCTCAAAAAAATATAGTACAGTATACTATATTTCTTTGATTTTGATTTTAGCACCAACTTGCGTTAGTTTCTCTTCAATGTTTTCATAGCCCCTTAGGATATGTTCAACATCATTAATAGTAGTGGTCCCGCTGGCTGTTAGGCCGGCTAGAACAAGAGCTGCACCACCGCGCAAATCCGTTGCTGTTACTTCACAACCCTTTAACTGGCTAGGGCCAATAATCATGGATGTTAGGCCTTTGACTTTAATGTTGGCTCCCATTTTATTTAAGGAAGGAACATGACCCATGCGATTTTCCCAAATAGTCTCCTCAAAAAGCGAAGTTCCATTAGCTTGAGTTAATAAAACACTCATAGGTTGACCAATATCAGTAGGAAATCCTGGATAAACTAAGGTTTTAATGTTAGTTGGTTTTAAATTAGCAACGCGACTAATTAGAATGTTGTCTTTATTAATTTTAATATTTGAACCCATGTCTTTTAACTTGCTGGTTAAAGCTTCTAAGTGTTTAGGTATTATATTTTTAATTTTTAAATTTTGACCTATTAAAGCTCCTAAAATGATGTATGTTCCAGCTTCGATGCGATCAGGTAAAACTTGAATGTGGCCCCCATGAAGTTTTTTTACGCCTGAAATAGTTATAGTTTCGGTTCCTGCGCCAGTAATTTGGGCTCCCATACTGATTAAATAATCAGCAATATTTATAATTTCGGCTTCCTTAGCAGCATTATGAATGATCGTTGTTCCTTCGGCAAGAACACTTGCTAACATTAAATTAACAGTGGCGCCAACACTTTGAAATCTTAAATAAATATCCGTGCCAATAAGTTTATCCGCTTTTAAAATATATTTGTTATTTTCAGTTATAACTTGGGCGCCTAAGGCTTTAAAACCATCAAGATGAATATCAATTGGTCTTGCACCAATATTGCAACCACCAGGAATGTACATTTCGACATATTTTTCCTTACCAAGTAAAGCTCCCATAAAATAGTAGGAAGCTCGTAGTTTTTTGGAATGCTCTTCATCAATTAAAGCATTTTTTAGAGAACTAGTGTCAATTTTTAATTCATCATTATTTAAGTTGATCTTGCAATTTAAAATTTCTAAAATGTCAATTAAAGCATCACGATCAGATATATTAGGAACATTGGTGATAGTAGATATGCCATTAGCGAGAATAGAAGCTGGTATTAAGGCAACAGCACTATTTTTGGCACCGCCAATTAAAATATCACCGGTTAAAATATGGTTCCCTTCAATTATCATTTGTTTCATTATAACACACCCTTACCTCAAGAAATTTTTGGTATAAGTAGGCACTTATACTATTTTTTATGATTAATAATTTTTTTGGTGCATATTAAAAATTTTAATAAATTACCAATATTACTATATCTGTTAATTCTTGCTTTGTCAAATATTTTTTACAATTTTGGGTTAATTTGAATAAAAATTAGCAAAATATACTTAATTATTATGGGTGAAGATGATGAAAAAGATTATAGTTTTGCTGTTTTTAATAAGTTTAACTTTTCTTTTTTTTAATAAAGAAGAGGAAATAATTATTCCTAAAAATGCTATTAGATTTAGAGTAATTGCTAATAGTAATAGTAGTATAGACCAATTGGAAAAATGGCAGATTAAAGAAGAGGTGGAAAAAAAGATTTATGATCTTATAAACGGGGCTATAAATACCCAAGAAGTTCGAAGTATTATTGAAGATAATATGGATGTAATTGAACAGATTGTGGATGATTATGGCGTTGATTATCAAATTAATTATGGTGATAATTACTTTCCGGCAAAAAGTTATAAGGGCATAGTTTATCCGGCTGGTAATTATGAATCTTTAGTAATTACCCTTGGAAGTGGGGTTGGCAATAATTTTTGGTGCGTTCTTTTCCCACCTTTGTGTTTGCTTGAAGAAAGTAAGGATGATATTAGTGATGTAGAATACCAGCTATATGTTAAAAAATTGCTAGAGGGGTTCTAAAATTTAGGCTTTCTAATAAGATTTGTTAGGAGGTTTTTTATTTGCAAGAATTGTTTAGTATTTTTCTTATTGGAATAGCTCTTTCCATGGATACTTTTTCTTTATCACTGGGAGTGGGCATGTTTGGTATAACAAATAAAAAAGCTCTTAAGTTAACGCTTATGGTTGGGGCAATGCATTTTATTATGCCTTTTTTAGGAATGAATTTGGGAGATAAATTAATTAAAATTTTTGAGATAAAATATGATATTTTATTAGGGTTTGTATTGATAATTATTGCCATACAAATGATTATTGATATTATTAGGAAGGAAGAGGAAAAGTTTAATTTGTCCTTGGGCGGAATATTACTTTTTGCTTTTGGGGTTAGTTTAGATAGCTTTTCACTAGGATTAGGATTAAAAGCAATTACGACAAATATTTATTTGGCTATGAGTGTTTTTGCAATATGTAGTTGTGTTTTTACTTACTTGGGTATCCTTTTAGGTAGAGTTGCTAATAAAGTGCTTGGGGTATATGCTAATATTTTGGGAGCAATAATCTTATTCATTATGGGGATAATGCATTTAATATAAAAAGCCAAAGTTTTTAGGCTTTGGTTGCTTCTATCCTTTTAAATAAAATAATAGGCTCATTTAATTTTAAGTTTGTTTCCAAACTACCAAAGTTACCTGTGCTTTCATAACTCTTTTTTTCGGTATTTAATTCTTCCAGTATTTTCTTGCTAGTATCAGGAATAAAAGGACTTAGAAAAATAGCACAAATACGAATTGATTCTAGTAAATTATATAAAATAGTAGCTAAGCGATCTTGGGTTGTTTCATCCTTAGCTAGGAGCCAAGGGGTTGTTTCATCTATGTATTTGTTGCAAAAGCGCAGTACTTCCATAATTTCTTCAATAGCTTCATTTACCTTTAAATTATTCATTTTTTCGTTAACAATGGTTTTAAGAGCGAGAACCTGATTTATTAATTCGTGGTCTAATTGGGTATTTACTTTAGGATTGGTTACTATTCCTTTAAAATATTTATGACTCATAGATATGGTTCTAGTTACTAGATTACCTAAGGTATTAGCTAAATCCGTATTGGTCCTAGAAATAAGGGCCTCTTCAGAAAAATTGCCATCGCTTCCAAAAGGAACCTCTCTTAAAGCATAATATCTGACGGCATCAACGCCGTAGGCATTAATATACTCTCTTGGATCTTGGTAATTACCTAAACTTTTGGAAATTTTGCCGCCATCGATTTTTAACCAGCCATGGCCAAATACCTGTTTGGGAAGAGGTAAACCTAAAGCCATTAACATACAAGGCCAAATTATAGCATGGAATCTAACAATTTCTTTACCAACTAAGTGAAGATCAGCGGGCCAATATTTTTGCATTAAAGTATCGTCTTCAGGGTATCCTAAAGAAGTAATATAATTAGATAAAGCATCTATCCATACGTAAATTACGTGATGGGGATCAAAGCTAACAGGAATTCCCCAAGTAAAACTTGTTCTGGAAACACATAAATCTTCAAGTCCAGGCTTAATAAAATTATTTAACATTTCGTTTTTGCGAGATAATGGTAAAATAAAGTTGGGATGACTTTCATAATACTTTACTAGGCGATCTTGGTATTTTGATAATTTAAAGAAGTAAGCTTCTTCACTAACTAGTTTAAGGTCACGATCACAGTCGGGACATTTGCCATCCGGGGCTTGGGATTCGGTCCAAAAGGATTCACATGGTATGCAGTATAATCCTTCGTATGTTCCTTTGTAAATATCACCTTGATCATATAATTTTTTAAATATCTTGCCAACTCTTCTTGCGTGATCTTCATCAGTGGTGCGAATAAAATAATCATAAGAAATATTTAGAGATTTCCATAAATCTTTGGCATCGATAATGATTTTATCAACATATTCTTGAGGTGTTAGTCCAGCTTCCCGGGCTTTTTTCTCGATCTTTTCACCATGTTCATCTGTTCCTGTTTGATAATAAACGTCACATCCTGTTAACCTTTTGTACCTGGCTATGGCATCGGCAATAATCGTCGTGTAACAGTGGCCAATATGAAAATTAGCACTTGGATAATAAATAGGGGTCGTAATATAATATTTTTCTTTCATTTCTTTTTCCTCCTTTAAAATAAAGAAAAAACCATAAACTAAGGACGAGTTAACCCCGTGGTACCACCTTAATTCATGATTTTTATTCATGCCCTTTTATCATGATAACGGTTGACTAACCGTTTAAACTCCGGAGTCATCTTCCTTATTACTTAGTGTTTATTTTCAGCGACCATAAACTCTCTTTAAGCTTAAGTAATACGTACTCATTCCTTCAACGTTTAAGATATTAACATTATAATATATGATTAATTTAAATGTCAAGTGTTAGTTGGATTGGTTATATATCTAATTTTTGAGAAAAGATACTGGCTATTAATTTACCTATTACTAATTCGTCTTTTAAAGGAGACTCACTATACATGATAATTAAACCAATACTATCATTTAAAGATATAATGGGAAGAAAAAGAAAATTGCCATTTAATGTATATTCACCAATTGTTAAAGATGTATTTTCTTGCGTTTTAATTTCACGATCTTCAATTATTTGTAAAAATTCAGGATTTAATAAATGATTTTTTAGATTAGCGCTAAAGCCGGCGGTAGCTATTATTTTTTCCCGATCAGTTATCATGATTTTATAGTTAAAATTATTATATACTAGTTCACATAAATTACTTGCTAAGTCACTACTAGTAGACATACGATAATATTTTTTTAAAATAATACTGTCATTTTCCGTAAATATTTCAATATTTTCACCATCTCTGATTCCTAAATTTCTTCTTATTTCTTTAGGTATTACAATTCGTCCTAATTCATCAATTCTTCTTACTACTCCAGTAGACTTCAAATTTTACAACTCCAATCTACTATTAATATAAGCCTTATTGGGAAAAATATACGGAAATAATAAGTAAATTAAGTGGGATTAGACTTATCGAGGGGAAAAATTAGGTATTATTATTTCCCGGGAAATAATCTTCTTTAATTAATTCTAAGACAGGGACAAATGTATATAAGAAATGTTTATCGTTTGGTTTTAGCATCAGAGTTATTTTAATTTTTTGGTTTTGATAAGCAAACTTTAAGTTGGGATTGATATTGTAACTTGCTAAAAATAGTTTATCAGCTTTAATATTACTTGATAATTCTTCGGGTAGTTCTATTTCCACAAATCTTTCTGTTTGGGTTACCTTAGTAATATTTAGAGATCTTGCTAGTTTTTCAAACCATTCTTCATACATATATATTATAATTGTTTCGTTTACTTTACCAAAACGATCTTCTAATTCTTCTTTTACTTTTTTGAAGCTGGCTAAAGAATCTACTTCGTTAATCTTTTGGTGAATTTCAATTTTTATTTCATCATCAGTAGTATATTCATCAGAAATATGGGTGCTTACATCAACTAGTGATGGCAGTTCGTTTTCAGTTGGAACTTCTTCACCCTTTAAACGTTTCATTTCCTCTTCAATCATTTGCATGTATAGATTTATACCAACAGAATCGACAAAACCGGCTTGTTCACTGCCTAAAATATCACCGGCTCCCCGAATGGCTAAATCCCGCATGGCAATTCGATAGCCACTTCCTAGTTCGGTAAATTCTTTGATGGCATCTAGTCTTTTAATGGCAATGTCATTTAACATTTTACTTTTATCATAAAGAAGATAAGCATAGGCTATTTTGTTAGAACGTCCTACTCTACCTCTAATTTGGTATAATTGAGATAAGCCAAACCGATCAGCATTATAAATGATTAAAGTATTAGTATTAGGAATATCAATTCCCGTTTCAATAATAGTTGTACATACTAAAATATCATATTTATAATCAATGAAATCTTGCATGATGTTTTCTAGTTCGGTTTTATTCATACGGCCATGAGCACTAATAATTTTAGCTTCGGGGACTAATGATTTGATATGACTTACGACGTTATCTAGCTTATCTATGTTGTTGTATAAAATAAATATTTGACCATGTCTTGCTAACTCCTTGTAAATGGCATCTTTAATTATTAAATCATTTTCTTCTAAGACATAGGTTTGAATAGGATATCTATTTACAGGGGGAGTATCAATAATCGATAAATCCCTTAAGCCGGACATGGCCATTTTCATTGTTCTAGGAATGGGGGTTGCTGATAAAGTTAAGACATTTACGTCGGTTTTAAATTTTTTGATTTTTTCTTTGTGGGTTACACCAAAACGTTGCTCTTCATCAACCACAAGTAATCCTAATTTCTTAACTTGGATATCATCACTTAATAAACGATGAGTTCCGAAAACAATGTCGATGGTGCCTGTAGCTAGACCTTCTATTATTCTTTTGGTCTCTTTGGGGGTAGTAAATCGATTTAATAAAGCTATTTCGATAGGATAGTCTTTGAATCTTTCTAAAGCGTTTTTATATTGTTGTTTAGAAAGAATCGTGGTAGGACATAAATATAAGACTTGATGATTATTTAAGACTGTTTTAAACATGGCTCGGAAAGCTACTTCGGTTTTGCCAAAGCCGACATCACCACATAACAAGCGGTCCATTGGGACAGGATCTTTTAAATCTGTATCTATTTCTTTAATAGCTCTTTCTTGATCTTTAGTGGGGATGTATTCAAAATGGTTGGCAAAATCGATTTCCATATCATAAGTTTGGTAAGATTCTCCTTTTAAAGCTTTTCTTTCGGCATATAATTTTAATAATTCTTGAGATATATCCTTAATTTTCTTTTCCACTGCCCGTTTGGTTTTGGCCCAACTAGAGGAATTTAACTTATTTATTTTGGGTTTAAAACCATCTTTGCTTGTGTATTTTAAAATGGTATTCATTTTTTCAACCGGTATATATACTTTGTCATTATCAGCATAAAGTATTTCAATATAGTCTTTAGCTAAACCGTTTTTGGTTAAAGTTTTAATACCATTATATATACCTATACCATGAGCTAGATGAACAACATAATCTCCTTTGTTTAGAGAATTTAAATCTTTGATTTTACTGCCAATTTTATATGAATTTCGATATTTTATGCGTTCATGATTTACTTTTTCAATATCATTTTCACTGATAACAACTGTTTTATCCACAATAAAACCATGAGATAAATAAGTGTTTTCAATGGTGATTGGCACCGTGATTAATTCCTTGATTATTTTAATTTGGGATTTTTTGCTTAAGTAAAATATTATCTTATATCCCCCACGATGCCATATTTCCGTTTGTTCTTTTAATTTATCAAAATTAGAATGAAAGTTTGGTATTTCTTTGGCTTTTAAGTTTAAAGTGTTTTTTCCTTTGGGATAGTTATCGATAAAGTTAATGTAGATGTTTTCTTGGGGAGTTATTTTTTCAAGAGAAAACATAAATTTAGTTTCTTTAGGAAGATTTTTGGCGGTGCGAAATTCAAACATCTCTTCTTCTAGTTTTTCGTAGCTTGCTTTTATTCTAGCTTCATCAATTGTGATAACAAGCGCATCTTTGGCATAATCTAGTAAACTAGATTTTTTATCCGTTTTTATTTCTCCGTTAGTGATAAGTTTAATTTCATTTATTTCTTTAATTGACATTTGGGTTGATTCATCAAAATAACGAATGGATTCAATCGTATTACCAAAAAACTCAATTCGAATGGGATGGTTTTCTAAAGTTACAAATATATCTAAAACAAAACCTCTTACAGCATATTCACCAGTTGTTGTAACAATAGTGTCTTTCTTGTAATCTAATTTATCAAGTATTTCAATTAGTTTTTCTCTGTTTATTTCATCGCCCTTTTTTAGAGTTATGTTCATTTTTTCTTGAACTGTTTGATCGGTTAAAAATTTTAAATAACCCATTAAATTGGTTACAATAATGCCTTTTTTGTTTTTTATTGTCTCTAGGGTATCAATTCTTGTTGTTTTAAGTTCAGGGGAAATAGCAAGAGCCTCGCTTGTTATAAAATCATCCATAGGAAAAAGATAAGTATTTTTTTCATAGTTACTTAGGCCGGAGAAAAAGGTGTTTGCTTCATATAAAGTGCTTAAGAGGACAATAATGTTTTTCTTTTTTTCTTTAAAAGTTTTGGCCACGTAAAGATAGGCTAACTCATGTGTTAACCCAGTTATCACTAAATTATTATCATATTTAAAATATTTGTCTAAAAAGTCCATAATTAATCACCTTGTTAATAGTTTTTATCTTTAAATCTTTCATATATTATTTGATGTTTTTCTTCTAGTTTTCTTAATATATCCTCTTCTTTTAAATTTAGGGAATAAGCTAAATTAAGTATATTGGCAAATATATTTTTGATGTCCTGTTTTTTTAAATGCGTTAATAAATTACTACTTAAACTATATATTTTATTTATTTGATGTAATGGATTTGTTTCTATTTCTATATTTTCAAAATCATTAATTTCTAAATTTAATAATCCATAAAAATATAAAATCATATTAAGGCAATCGGCTAACTCTTCAAGCATTTTTTCTTTATCCGGCTTTTTCACACTCCAATATTTAAAACATCTAGTTTCATTAATAAATTCGCCTATTTCGACTAAAAGCTCTATGCAATTTTTTTCATATAGTTTTGGTTCACTAGCTAAATATTGGCTATTAAATTTTTCATCTAATTTTTTATTTTCATGATAATATTTGTTCCATCTTTCTTTTTCTTTAATTAATTGATTGGTCATGAGAAATACTCCTTTTATTATATTTATTCATTGTTTTATCAATTCCATCAGTGATAAAAGAAGTTATAATTTCATTAAAGGTAGGATATAATTTAGCTAAGGTTTCTAATTCTTCTTGGGTGAATCTACCTAGAACATAATCTTTAGGATCCATTTCTTTGTTACTTGATATACCAACTTTTAGACGAGCAAAATTGGTACTTCCTAAACGTTCAATAAGGGATTTGATGCCATTATGGCCACCACTACTACTATTTATTTTTAGGCGGTATGTCCCGATATTTAAATCTAAATCATCATGAATTACTAATATGTCCTCTAAATTTATTTTATAGAAATTTACAAACTCTATTAAAGCATTTCCGGATAAATTCATGTAAGTTTTTGGCTTTACTAACAAAACTTTTTCATTATTGATCATCATTTCAGTATATAGGGCTTTCCATTTTTCTTGCCAATTTGAATTATTTACAAAATGATCAATTACCATAAATCCAATATTATGACGAGTGTTTATGTATTCTTTACCGGGATTACCTAAACCAACAATTAATTTCATGGGTTAACCTCCTTAAATATATTTTGATATGTTTTGGTATTTTTATCAATAACAACTGATTTAATCTTAACACCTATACGGGCGTTTTTGTTCATTTTTAAAAGGACCATTATGGCACTTTTATTTATATCAGAATAAATAAAAGCAATTTCTTTAACGGGAAGTTGGGATTTACTTGCTAAGAGAATGATTTCTTCTAAACGTTCGGGACGATGGACTAAATAAAATGTTCCATGTTCGTTTAATAAAAAACTTACAATTTCAAATATTTCTGATAAGGTTATGGTTAGTTCATGTCTAGCAAGGGCTTTTTTTTGATTTTCATTAATTAAAGAGGATTTATTTACTTTGAAGAAAGGAGGATTGCAGGTGATAATGTCAAAATTATTTCCCGGGAAATAATTTTTTAAGTCTTTGGCATTTATGTTTAGCATTTTAATATTATTTAATTTGTTTTCTTTAATGCTTTTATTGGCTAAATCACAGATTTCCTTTTGGATTTCTACTCCGGTTATTTCGATATTATGATTTTTACCAATAATTAAAGGTAAGGGAGCATTGCCACTACATATGTCTAATAAATTACGGTCGCTTTTTTGGGGACGAGTAAATTCGGCGAGGAGGAGGGAATCTAGGGAAAACTTAAAGTAATCAGTATCTTGATATATCTTTAGATTATAATCATATAAATCATTTAAAACTACCACTATTCTACTCCTAATGTTACTTCTACTTTTTCATTATCCACTAAAACTTTATAACAACGATTTAAAATATCCACATTGACGACTTCACCTTCACCTTTAGGGGTAGAGACGATATCGCCTAAACTTGGCATACCCTCACTACAACGAAGATATTCTTCATCTTCGTATGTTAAACAACATAAAAGACGACCACATAGTCCGTTTATTTTGGCAGGATTTAGGGCTAAACCTTGGTTTTTCGCCATATTCATTGATACTGAATCAATATGGGTTAAAAAATTAGCACAACATATTTTGCGACCGCAGGTTCCAAGGCCTCCTATTTCTCTTGCTTTGTCACGGGCTCCTATTTGTCTTAATTCAATACGAGTACGATAAATGGCGGCAAGACGTCTAGCTAATTCTCTAAAATCAATCCGTTCATCAGCTAAAAAATTGAATATTAGTTGTTTGCGATCAAATGTAAAACTAGCATTTATCATTTTCATGTCTAAATTTAATTCTTTGACAATTTCCCGACATTGCTTTAAAGCTTGTTCAGCATCTCGTAAATTTTTTAAATATTCATCATAATCTTTTTTGGTAGCTATTCGAACAATGCTTTTTAAATCGTCAATATTTTTCATTGTTTCGGGTTTTAAAAAACTGATAACTTTGCCAAATTGAAGTCCTTTTTCAGTTTCTGTTATAACAGTTACATTAAGAGGACAACGAATTTTGCTTTTAAAGTTATAAATTTTTCCGTTATCTTTAAAATTAACGCCATATATATAATATCTATCCATCAATATTCCTCATTTCTATAATGAATTTATCAAGTAATAATTCCATATTTACATTATAACGCAAATTTTGTAAAAATTTAGCTATAATATTTAATTTTTTGATAATAATAGGGTTTTTTTCAGCAGTTTGATAAATTTTAGTTAGTTCAATGTCATAAGGTTTATTTAAATTTTTTAAAAAATGATTATGATATATTTCAAATATAATTTTAAACATTACTTCTACTTCGTTTCTTTCAGGTAATTTAGTTAATACTATTTCTTTGTTTGAAAAGACATTGGCGGTTTTTAATTGAGATAAGTAATTTTTAATTATTTCTTGATATTCTAAATATTTACTTTCAGTGATATTTAAAGAGGCAAGTAAATTATCATTTTGATAATTAACTACTAGGGTTTGACATCTACTTTTAATGGTGGGCATGATTATATCTTTGTTGTTAGTTAAAAAGAAGCCTAGTATGCCTTCATTTGGCTCTTCAAGGAATTTAAGCATAGCATTGGCACTGCTGCCATTTAATTTTTCAGCATTTTTAATAAGATATATGTTGTATTTGCTGTATATAGGTTTAGTTTCAAAAGCTGTTTTTAAATCTTCAATTTGAGCTTTTTTAATCATTTGGCCATCAGGTTCTATGGTTATTAAATTGGGAAGATTATTTTTAGTAATTAAATTACATAAATTGCATTTATGACAATCTTCTTGGTACTCATGAGGACAGTTTATAACCGTTATTAATTTTTTTAAATCAATGATTAATTTATCTATATTGTTAGTTTCAATTAAATAAGCGTGAGCTAATTTTTTCTCACGAAATTTCATATATATTTCCTCTAATTTATTTTCTACAAACAAACTACCACATCCCTAAATTAGTAAGTAAACAGCGACTAAGCCTAGTATGCCTGGGGATCCTAAAACCGTTACTAAAAGTACGGTGATGATATTGATGGGAATAAAGATATTAATCCCGGATAAAATTAAATTTAAACCATATAACATTACAAAAGCAAAACACAGTTTACTTAAAACTTTAATAATTGTTTTCTTCATTTTTATCACATTAAATTATATGTAACTAAAAAAGATTTATTCAGATATTTTTTTGCGGTCTTCTAAGGCTTTTTCAAGAGTAACATTATCTAAATAATCAATTTCGGCACCTATAGGAATGCCGTAGGATAATCTTGAGATGGTAACTTTTTGATCTTCTAAGATCTTTTTAATATATAATGTTGTTGCTTCGCCTTCTACCGTTGGTTTTAAGGCTAATATTAACTCGGGATTATTAAGTTTAGATACTCTTGAAATTAATGAAGATAGATTAATATCTTCGGGTCCAATATCATCCATGGGACTTATGAGACCATTTAAAACATGATACGTTCCATGAAAGGTGCCGGTTTTTTCTAAAGAAAAAATGCTTTTATAATCTTCAATTACACAGATAATATTATGATTTCTACTTTCGTCTTGACAAATAGGACATATTTCTTGATCAGTTAAGTGACCACATATTGTGCATCTTGTTAAATTTTTTTTGGCATTTTTGATTGTTTCACTAAAATCAAGAACTTCATCTTCGCTTAGTTCTAAAGTAGCAATAGCAAGCCGTTCAGCACTTTTTTCGCCTATTCCTGGTAATTTTTGATAATAGCCGATTAGTTTTTCTAAATCAAGGGGATACATTTAAAATAAGCCATTTAAGGATGAGCCATAAGCGCCCATTTTACTTTCTATTTCTTGATCAATTTTACTAACCGCATTATTAATGGCAATTTTTATCATGTCTTCAAGCATTTCTTTATCATCATTATCAATAACACCAGCAAAGGTTATTGTTAATTTTAAAAGCTCTTTTTTACCATTCATAGTTACTTTGACCCATTCGGAATTTCCTTCAAAAGAAGAGTTGTCAATTTCTTCTTTTTGTTTACTTATCTTTTGTTGCATTTTTTGGGCTTGGGCCATTAAATTTTGAATATTCATTTTATTCCTTCTTTCTTATTCAATTTTTACTTTTTCTTTGTCAAATATATCATACGCGATTTTTTCAATATTATCAACAATAATTTCTTGATCTTCTTCAAAAGTTGGTTCTTCCATATATTTATATACTTTTTTATTTTTCAAGTTCGTAATATATTTTTGCTTTTCGGCATTCCATCGCGTTTCATCTAATGCGATAAAATGATAGTTAGAATTATATTCATTATTAAAAAGATCCTCTATCTTTTTTAATTTGGTATTTATTAGGTTGGATGTTTCAATGACGGATGTAGTCATTATGCCTATTTTATCACTGGCAGTAACAATTTGACAATCTATTAATAAATTTAACAAACTTTTATCGGATAAATTATTTATAAATTTTGACCAATCATCTTTTAAAGTCTGTAAATAATCCTTTTTAGCATTTACAAAGCAATTATTAATTCTAATATTTATTAATTCGGAAGAGGCAGGAGAAGATGAAATTATTTCCCGGGAAATAATTTGGGAATCTTCAGCTTTAGGTTGGTTTAATAATGGCTCAGCAGATGGGGAAATTATTTCCCGGGAAATAATTTGAGATGTTTTTAATTCTTTTTCTAAATTATTTAGATGCTGATTATTAAAGTATTTTAATAAGGTTATTTCAATTAAAACATAAGGATCAATACTAATATTGATATAATTGGAAATTTCCGCAAGTTCATAGGCAATTTCTTTTAGATTATTATATGATAAACCGTTATAATCTTTATGCTTTTTATTTTTTATAGCTTCTTGTTCGATTTTTTCAAGCATTTTACGTATTAACACTTTATAATCTATGGCTACTTCTTTAAATTTTTTCATCATACTATCAAAGTTATCAACATCATTTTCTATTATAGTGTTATATAAATCGTTAATCTGCTTTTTAGATACCGAGCCAAAATGCTCAATTACATCTTTTATCGTAATCGTGGCAGTTTTACTCGATAATTGATCTAAAATACTTAAAGCATCCCGCATTCCACCATCACTAATATAGGCAATTTCTTCTAAAGCATCATCATCTATTTTTATTTCTTCCTTAGAAACTACATATTTTAGCCTTTTTAATATATCTTGCAAAGATATTTTATGGAAATCAAATCTTTGACATCTTGATAAAATAGTTATTGGCACAGCTTCGATATTAGTAGTGGCAAGAATAAAGACAACATGTTTAGGTGGTTCTTCTAAAGTAAGAAGCAGAGCATTAAAAGCACTAGTACTTAACATGTGGACCTCATCTATAATATACACTTTATATTTAGAATAGGCAGGAGCTAATTTAATGTTATTTATAATTTCTCTTATCTCATCAACACCATTATTGGAAGCGGCATCTATCTCAATAATATCAGCGTTTTCTTTAAAATGCTTGCAACTTTCACATTCATTGCAAGGCCCATCAATTGTTGGATGTTCACAGTTGATTGCTTTAGCAAATACTTTAGCTGTGCTCGTTTTTCCAGTTCCTCTTGGTCCGGAAAAGATGTATGCATGTGATATTTTGTTGTTTTGAATAGCATTTTTTAATATTGAAATCATATAATCTTGGCCAATTATATTTGAAAAGTCGTTTGGCCGATATTTTCGATATAAAACTTTATAATCCATAATAAAATCCACCCCATATAATTATATCATAACACTATTTTTTTGTCTCTTTTCTTTTGAAAAAAATTATTCAAAATTTTAGCGTATATTTGTTCATATGTACATATGTTTGTTTTAATTATTTTTGTCTTGTTATACTCTTTTTTAGTTAATGGCTTGTCTAAAAGATAATATACATTTTTTAGACGGGTTTGTTTAATTATGGATTCACACATACTGCATGGTTTTAATGTTACATATAAATCACAATCAAATAAACGCCAGTCTTTTAGTTTTTTATTAGCTTTTTTAATTGCTATTATTTCGGCATGGCCTAAAACATCATGATTTTTGACCCGTTTATTGTATGCTTTAGCAATAATCTTGTCGTTTTTGACAATTAAAGCACTAATGGGTATTTCATCTTTTTTAAAAGCTTTTTGAGCTAATTGCATTAAAACATTAATGTACTCTTCTTTCATTTTATCACTCCATTAAAAAAGTGCACACAAATAGGGATTGATGTGGCTGCTACTTTCCAGTCCTGACCAGGTTACAATATATTTGTTGCACATATATAATTTATCATAATTTTACTTTAAAATCAAGTGTATTTGAATGTTTCACGTGAAACATTGACGTTTTATTTTAAATTTTTAATTATATTTGTAATATTTTTTTTTGATGTTTCACGTGGAACATTATTTTTTTATAATTACTTACTTTAATTTTAATTTATAAATTTTTTTATATCAAGGTTTCACGTGAAACCTTGATTGAAATATTTAAATATTTTTGAATAAATCCGACTTTTTTACCTTTTATGTTTCACGTGAAACATTTTCATATTTTCCTGTCTTTATAAAGTTATCAACAATTATTTTTATATTTTTTTTTAGAAATTAAGATAAAAAAAATAATGCTTTATTCAGCATTATTTTCTGTTTGTTCTTCCTCAAAATTATCTTCCGATTCTTCTTTGTCTACTAAACTAATTGTTGTTACATATTGATCATCTTTTAAATGAATTAGTCTAACACCTTGGGTAACTCTACCTAAAGTATTAATTTGATCTAAAGTCATTCTCATCGTTGTTCCAGTATTAGTCATAATTACTAATTCTTTATCTTCATCAACAACTTTTACAGCAGCGATATGACCATTTTTATCAGTTATATTTAAAGCTTTGACACCTTTACTACCGCGGCTTGTTTCTCTAAAGTCACTTACTAAAGTCTTTTTTCCGTATCCTTTTTGAGTTACCAACAATATTTTATCATTCTCATTTACGACCTCGGCACAAACACATTTGCCACCATCAAGATTGATACCTTTAACACCACTAGCAGTTCTACCCATAGCACGGATCTTATCTTCTTTAAATTTAACCATACGGCCATTATCATTACCTAGTAGGATATAATTATTACCATTTGTACGTTTAACAGCGATTAATTCGTCATTTTCTTTTAAATTAATACATATTTTTCCTGATGTACGTATGTTTGTAAATTCTTCTATAGATGTCTTTTTAACTAAACCTTTTTTAGTAGCAAATAATAGATATTTAGTGTCTTCTTTTGAGGAAATACCTAGGATTGAGCTTATTGTCTCTTCTTTTTCAATTGGTATTAAATTAATAATTGGAAGACCCTTAGATTGACGATTAAATTCAGGTATTTCATATCCTTTAATTCGATAAACTTTTCCTTTATTCGTAAAGAATAAGACATGATCGTGCGAAGATATATTAATAATTTCTTCGACAAAGTCTTCATCATTGGTCGTCATTCCTTTAATACCCATACCACCACGTTTTTGAGCTTTGAAGGTATCGGCCGTTGTCCGTTTAATGTAGCCTTTATTAGTCATAGCAATAAGCACATTTTCTTCTGGAATTAATGATTCATCTTCAATATACTCAATCGCTGTCATATCAATGTCTGTACGACGTTTATCGCCATATTTATCCTTAATTTCTAATAATTCTTCTTTAATGATATTTAATACTTTTTCTTCTGATGCAAGAATTCCTCTTAATTCATCAATTAGTTTTAATAAATCGTTTAATTCCTCTTCAATTTTATCTCTTTCTAAGCCGGTTAATCTTCTTAAACGCATTTCTAAGATAGCTTCGGCTTGGATGTCACTTAAATTAAAGTTATTCATTAAGCCTGTCTTTGCTTCTTCATCAGACTCTGATGCACGAATTAATTTAATTACGGCATCAATGTGGTCTAAAGCTATTTTTAAACCTTCTAATATGTGTACTCGTTTTTCGGCTTTATCTAAGTCAAACTGGGTTCTTCTAATAATTACTTCCTTTTGATAATCAATATATTTAGAAATTATATCTTTTAAACCAAGCGTTTTAGGAACACCATTATCAAGCATTAAGAAGATGATTCCATAGGTTGTTTGAAAAGCCGTATGCTTATATAATTTATTTAAAATAACACTAGCATTAGCATCTTTTTTTAGGGTAATTGTAATCTTGATACCATCTTTTAAATCGGCATGATAATCCGTGATTCCCTCTAACACTTTATTGTGAACGAGCTCGGCTACTTTATTTTTAAGTTCTAGTGTATTTACACCGTATGGTACTTCATCGACAATAATATACTGTCTACCATTTTTTTCTTCAATGTGCGCACGGCTTCTAATTGTAATCGTTCCACGGCCCGTTTCATAGGCTTTTTTAATCCCACTATTGCCGAGAATTAAGGCACCAGTTGGAAAATCAGGGCCTTTAATATACTGCATAAGTCCTAATGTATCAATATCAGGATTGTCAATATAAGCAATACATCCATCAATTACTTCCCCTAAATTATGAGGGGGAATATTGGTTGCCATACCAACGGCAATACCCATGGTTCCATTTACTAAAATATTTGGAAATCTTGATGGTAATACTTCCGGTTCTTTGGTTGTTTCATCATAGTTAGGAAGGAAGTTTACGGTATTTTTATTGATATCCCTTAGTAATTCCATAGATATTTTAGCAAGTTTGGCTTCGGTATAACGGTAGGCAGCAGCACCATATCCTTCGATATTACCAAAGTTTCCATGGCCGTCTACTAACATATAACGATAGTTGAAGTCTTGAGCCATTCTTACCATAGCCTCATATATACTAGAGTCGCCATGTGGGTGATATTTACCCATAACATCACCAACGATAGTCGCTGATTTACGATGTTGTTTATCAGGAGTTAAGCCATTTTGAAGCATATCATATAAAATTCTTCTGTGAACTGGTTTTAAACCATCCCTTAGGTCTGGTAGGGCCCGAGAGACAATAACACTCATGGAATATTCCAAGAATGATTTTTTAACTTCGGTTACAATGTTATTTTGTTCTAATCTATCCATATAAACCCTCCTAATAATCTAAATTCTCAGCAAACTGAGCATTTTCAGCGATAAATTCACGACGTGGTTCTACTTCTTCACCCATTAATTTCGTAAATATTTCATCGGCGGCGATCGCATCATCCACGGTAATTTGTCTTAAGACACGTTTATTAATATCCATGGTTGTTTCATTTAATTCCTCAGCATCCATTTCCCCAAGACCTTTCATACGAGCAATTTCGTACTTAGTTGTTGGGGATAAAGTTGATATGTATTCATTTAATTCTTCTTGATTTAGGACATATTTTATCGTTTTTCCGTGTTTTATAACGAATAATGGTGGTTGGGCGGCATAGACATGGCCTGCTTCCACAATCGGCTTAAAAAAGCGGTAAAATAATGTTAAAAGTAGTACTCTGATGTGTGAACCATCAACATCGGCATCGGTCATGATAATAATTTTGTTGTATCTTAATTTATCTAGGTTAAAATCTTCACCAATACCGGTACCAAAAGCTGTTATAATGGTTCTAATTTCTTCATTTGATAAAGCACGGTCTAAACGAGCTTTCTCAACATTTAGAATCTTACCACGAAGAGGTAATATAGCTTGGGTCATACTATCTCTACCTTTAATTGCCGATCCACCGGCCGAATCTCCCTCGACTAAAAAGATTTCACTAACTGATGCATCTTTACTTTTACAATCAGCAAGTTTACCAAAAAAGTTGGTAACATCTAAGTCTCCTTTACGACGGGTCATTTCTCTTGCTTTTTTAGCAGCGATTCGAGCACGAGAGGCGGTCATACATTTTTCCACAATAAGTTTGGCAACACTGGGATTTTCCATTAAGAAACGGTCAAAGCCTTCACTAAATATGTCACTGGCAATTTTTCTAACTTCACTATTTCCTAACTTGGTTTTAGTTTGGCCTTCAAATTGAGGATCGGGATGCTTACATGAGATGATCATGGCAAGGCCTTCCCGGCAATCATCACCGGTTAGAGAATCATCATTATCTTTTAACATTTTATTTTTACGAGCATAGTTATTAATAATTTTAGTTAAAGAGGCTTTTACACCATCTTCATGAGTTCCACCTTCATAAGTATTGATGTTGTTAGTAAATGAATAGATACTTGAATTATAGGAATTATTATATTGCATGGCAACTTCAATACTTATGCCTTGTTCTTCACCTTCCACATAGATGATATCATCATGAAGGGGCTCTTTATTTTTATTTAACATCGCCACATATTCAATAATACCACCGTTATAGCAGAATGTTTCAGTTTTACCGTCACCACGTTCGTCAATTAAGATGATTCTTAAGCCTTTATTTAGGAAAGCTAGCTCTCTTAGACGATTAGCTAAAGTATCATAATCATATTCGGTTGTTTCTTTAAAGATAGTGGGATCGGCTTTAAAGGTTACGGTTGTTCCAGTTCTATCTTGGGCACATTTATCGGTAACGTGCATGGGTGAGACAGGATGTCCTCCGTTTTCAAATCTTTGATAATGCACTTCCCCTTCCCGGTATACTCTTACTTCGAGCCAGCTTGATAAAGCATTAACGACACTGGCGCCAACACCGTGAAGACCACCACTTACTTTGTAGCCGCCACCTCCAAATTTTCCACCGGCATGTAAGACAGTAAAAATTGTTTCAATCGTAGATAAGCCGGTTTTGGTATTCGTACCAACAGGCATACCCCGACCATCATCTTTTACCGATACCGAATTATCTTGGTGAATGACTACTTCAATATCATCACAATAGCCGGCTAAGGCTTCATCGACCGCATTATCCACAATCTCCCATACGAGATGATGAAGGCCTTTTTCACTGGTTGATCCAATATACATACCCGGACGTTTTCTTACGGCCTCTAATCCTTCTAGTACTTGAATGTCACTATCTGAATATTCATTTTGCATATTTACTCCTCCTTTATCTTACCATCTTTTAGATGATAAATTTTGGCATTTTCCAATAGTTTTTTGTCAATATTTTTAATTTCCGTGGTAGTTATAAAAATTTGGAGATCATGATTTATCAATTTAAGTATATTGGCTATTTTTTCTTCATCTAATTCACTAAATAAATCATCAAGAATTAAAATAGGTTTTTTATTTAGCTTAGTTTCAATATTTTTTATTTCGGCTAATTTAAAAGCAATAATGCTATTTTTTTGTTCGCCTACAGAAGAAAATTCTTTAACAGTTTCACTGTCTATTTTAAATTCATAGTCATCATGTTGTATTCCAAATAAAGTTTTACCAAAAATTATTTCCCGGGAAATATTTTTCATAAACATTTTTAAAATATTTTCTTTTGTTTTGTTTTTAAATTCACTTTTGTAGATTATTTTTAAATTGCCTTTATGAGTTATGTCATAATAAATATAACTGATATAAGAATTAATACTATTAATAAATTCTTCTCTTAATATCATTATTTTAAAACCAAAATCTACAAGCTGTTCCGTTAAAATATTTAAAAATGACAAATCTTGCTTTTTGGCTTTATTTAAAGATTTTAAATACGCATTTCGCTGTTTTAAAACTTTGTTGTAAGCCGTAAGCAGTAAGAGATAATCACTGTTAATTCCTGATATTTCAATATTTAACAGTTTGCGGCGAGTACTTGGAGTATCTTTAATCATTTTTAAATCATCAGGGTTAAATAAAATTATATTAACTTTAGTAATATAATCACTGATTTTGGCTATTTTATTGTTGGCAATTTTAATCCTTTTTCCGGCGTTACTAATGATAATTTT
Organism: uncultured Bacilli bacterium; assembly: GCA_944329205.1. Taxonomy (GTDB): domain Bacteria; phylum Bacillota_I; class Bacilli_A; order RF39; family UBA660; genus Caccenecus. The sequence goes on from CALVHY010000043.1 coordinate 25,957, forward strand.
GTAATTATTTAAAATCGTATCTTTAATTAGGCCTTCTATTTTAGCAATGTTTTTACCCTTCTTAACTACAACAAAATCATTATTGGAACGAAAAGTTTTAGTTAATCCTAACATGTAAATTGCCTCAACTATATTTGTTTTGCCACTGCCATTTTTTCCATAGATAATATTAATCTTAGGAGAAAAATTTAAGTCAAGTGTTTCATAATTACGAAAATTTAATAATTTTAAACTACTGATTTGCATTTTTTAGCCCCTACTTTGTTGATATTTAAAAATTAATGGTATAATCGTACTCCTATACCTATTAATATTATATCATAAAAAAATACCTTTTTAAAGGTATTTTTTGCTGTTTCGACCTCTTATAGCTGATTCTAGGCGAGTAGCTCGTAATAATTGACGATCAAATTTAGCATAGGTTATATTTAAATCTAATTTTTGATTATTTTTAAATATGATGGTAACTTCAGTATTAGATTTGTAAGTATATTTTAAAATGTTTTCAAGGACTAGCCAAATACATAAAGGATTTCGATAAGAATGCGTAGGAATTAAAATGATTTTGGCTACTTCATCTAAAATTATGGGAGGTTTATAGCTGGCGCCAATTAAATATGTGCTCCCTTTGCGGCGACCTTCGAGATCAGAACCATTTAAACAACAATTATGATCAATTATTTTTTGAATAGTTTCATCTATTATTTTTTCACAATGATATTCTAATACTTTGGTTTTTTTACCATGGGGTATTAAAGCTAAGGTTTGAGCTTTGATTATATACGGCATGATAATGCCCCCTTTCATGATAGTTATATCACATGAAAAAGGGCTTTTTTGTCGAACGATGGAAAAGGCGAAAATTAATAAGTTTTAATAGGAAGAATTAACTGGATTAAAGACTCATCTGTTAAAGATTTAACAATTATTGGCTTGACATCACTATTTAATAATAATAATATTTCTTCTTCACCTAAAGTTTTTAAGGCTTCTAACATGTATTTAGAAGAGAAAGATATTTCTAAATGTTCTTTATTATTGGTTTCAATAAATAATTGTTCTTCAACTTTACCAATTTCTGAGGCATAAGAATTGATGATCATCTTAGTATTATCAAGCGTCATTTTGACAATATTTTTTTCTTTTCCTTGAGTAAGAAGAGCGGCTCTGTCAATAGCATCATTAAAGTCTTTTTTATTTACTTTGATTATATAAGCAAATTCACTAGGTATTAAGTTAGAAGTATTGGGATAATTGCCACTTAGTAAATTGGTTTGAAAGTTTATATTTTTATATTTAAATAATACTTTGTTGTTGAAAATATGCATTTCTAAGTCTGAGGCATCCGTGATAATATGCTCTAACTCCATAATATTTTTACCAGGAATAACTATTTCAAGATCTTTTTCAACAGGTGATGCTAATTTGATGTTTTTCTTAGCTAAACGATAGGAATCAGTAGCAACAGTTTCTAAAATATCTTTAGTAAATTTTAAGTTTACACCAGTTAAAATAGGTCTTAGTTCTTGATTAGATATGGCAAATACCGTTTGATTAATTATTGTTTTGAACTCTTCACCATTAATAATAATGGGGTCTTTGTTTACTTCTAATTTAACATCAGGATAATCATTTATGTCTAAACAATTTAAGTTGTATTGATTATTGTCAGTATATATTTTTATTTTTAAGCCATCAATTACTTCAAAATTAATTAAATCACTAGGCATTTTGCGAACAATATCTACTATATATTTACTTTGAATAATAATTCCTCCCATAGTAGTTATTTGTTTAATATCTTGACTAGCAATTAAAACTTTAATAGTTAATTCAGAATCACTAGCAGTTAGGTATAAACCGTCTTTGGTTAATTCAAATTTAATACCATTTAAAATGGGAATAACATTTTTAGTAGAGATAGCTTTAATAACATTATTTAATCCTTCTAAAATTATATTTTTTTCAATTGTAAATTTCATATTCATTCCTTCTTTCTAAATTATTTATTATTATTTATTATAGTGTTGGTAATGTTTGTAACTTTGTTTAAGCTTGAATTTAAGTTAGTTTTTTTAAAAAATTAGTGTTTATAACTAATAAATTATTAACATTTTTTAAACAAGTTACTTACAATTTAGCTTTTATTTCTTTTACAGCTTGAGCCAGCTCTTGATTAGTTAATAGTTCTTGTTCTATTTTATCACAAGCAAATATGACTGTTGAATGATCTCGACCTCCAAATTCTAATCCAATTCTAGGATATGTTTCATCTGTTTCGATACGGCATAAATACATAGCTAGTTGTCTTGGATGGGCTACTTTGTTGCTGCGTTTTTTGCCTTTTAAATCGTCAATAGTTATATGATAATAATCAGCGACAGCTTTTTGAATTTTTGTTATGTTGTTGTTAGAATAAATGTTTTTATTAACAAAATCTTTTAGGGCTTCACAAGTAAATTCTAAATCAATTGTTTTGGGAACAATCATGGCGGTGTAGGCCATTAAACGATTGATTGCTCCTTCTAAAAAGCGAATATCATTTTGACAAGCATTAGCAATATATTCAATGCTTTCTTCTTTAATTAGACCAGCAATACTGGTATTTTCAATTTTTTTGCGAATAATTCGACAGCGAAGATCAAAGTCGGGAGGATATATATCTACAGGTAGGCCCCACATAAATCTCGATCTTAGTCGTTCTTCTAAGATTTTTAAATCATCAGGAGATCGATCACTGCTGATAATTATTTGTTTGTTAGATTGATGTAAATAATTAAAGGTATTGAAGAATTCTTGTTGTGTTTTTTCGGCGCCTACAAGATATTGAATATCATCAATAATTAAAACATCAACGTTACGATATTTATTTTTAAAGTCATTAGCGTATTCAACTGTATTTTTGGCATTATCAGGATTAGCAATATTAGTGTATTCTGTCATAAATTCATCACAAGTACAATATAATACTTTGCGATTAGAGTTTTCGGTTATAAAATTACCTATGGCATGCATTAAATGAGTTTTGCCAAGCCCACTTTTACCATATATAAATAAGGGATTATGGATGCGCCCGGGAGCTTCGGCCACCGCCATAGCTGCTACTTTAGCAAGTCGATTGGTGTCCCCAACGACAAAATTATCAAAGTTAAGATTGGGATTGAGATTAGTTTTGAAATTATCGTTAGTAACAATGTTTTTATCAACACTTTCTTCCTCATTAGCTAATATGTCACTTTCTAAAACAAAGTCAATATCGTAGTTAATGTTAGTAAGATTAGCTAAAGTCTTTTCAATTAAGGAATAATAATTGTCACCAAGCATTTTTTTATGTATTTCCATGGGAACTTTAAAGGTTATAGTTTCATTCGTTAAACTGATAATTTCTAAATCATTAAACCAGGCATGAAAAGATGCAGGATTTATTTCTTTGTAAATACTGTCTAAAAATTCCTTTAATAATTTTTCTTTTCCCAACTAAACCTCACCCCACAGTCTTTGCATTTAACACTTTAATTGTATCGCATTTTTTTAAGAATTTAAAGTATAAAATGACATTTTTTTTATAAACATGTTATCAACAGTGATTTATCCTTGTAATACCTTATATTTTGGTATTTATCAACACTATCAACATAATTTAAATAGTTTTTCTTTTTTATTAACAATTTTAAAAATTAAAATATTTTGTTGATAATGTGGATAACTTTGATTTTGGATACGCAAGAGGCGGTGGGTACTAATAATTCTTACTTTTTTTAATTGTTAGTAACTTAAAGTTTATCAACATTTTAATTAAAAAAAAGTGTTAGTAATTGTTTAGATAATTATGATTTGTTTTTTAGAAATGTTTATTAAATGTTGATAAAAAGTTCTAAAAAGTTCTAAAAAACTTGACTTGTGGGGAATATAATATTATAATTAAACCACTGAGTTTTTAAGGAGGTGTCACCATGAAAAGAACATTTCAACCAAATAATCGAAAAAAAGTGAAGAAACATGGATTTTTTGCTCGTAAAGAGACAAATATTTTGAAAAATAGACGTAAAAAAGGCCGTAAAGTATTATCTAAGTAACCACTTTTTGTAGTGGTATTTTTTTTCTTACTGATATTTTTTGAGAGGGATGGCAATGAAAAAGTGGGAAATTGTAAAGAAAAATGAAGATTTTAATGATATAATTAATAAGGGAAAGTGTTTGAGAGGTGTTTATTTTAATATATATTATAAGGATACTTTAACTTGCTATCCTAAATTTGGGGTAGGTGTTAGTAAAAAGTATGGTACGGCCGTCAAACGAAATAAAGTGAAAAGACAGACGAGATGTTTAATTGATCAGTATAAAAATTTATTTGCAAAAACATATAATTATATTATAATAATTAAAAAGACCGCGATGAAGGTTAAATATGTGCAAATGGAAGAAGATTTTAAGCATATATTGGAAAGAGGAATAGAGAATGAAGAAAATTAAGATTGGTATTTTAATATTATTAGTTTTTTCTTTAACCGCTTGTGGTAATAGTAACTATATTGTTGATGAGGATAATAATGTGGTTGAATATGAAAAAACAGGTCAGGTATTACAAAAAGATATTTTATGTAAACCGGAAGATGAAGATTTAGATCAACTTTATCAAGAATATGGAGATCAAACAAAGATTCCTTATGAAGACTTACCACTTTGTTCGGAATTTAATTTATCTAGTAATAAAGCAGATGGTATTTGGGAAGGTATTTTTGTTAAACCACTGGCTTATTTAATACTTAAACTAGGATATTTAATTAACAGTTTTGGTCTTGCGGTTATTGGTATTGGTCTTTTAATTAGATTAATTTTGCTACCAATTTCAAGGAAAACAATGAGGCAATCTAGTAATATGAAAAAAGCACAACCAGAAATTGCAAGAATTGAGAAGAAGTATGCTGGAAAAAATGATAATGAAGCAATGTTACAAAAATCTCAGGAAATGATGATGGTTTATAAAAAATATAATATTAGTCCTTTTGGTAGTTGCCTGCTTGCTTTTATTCAACTTCCTTTGTTCTTTGCTTTTTTGCAAGCTATAAATAGGACACCAGCTATATTTGAAGATACATTTTTAGGACTAACTTTGGGACAAACCCCAATGGTTGGACTTTTTGAGTATCATCAATGGAGTTATATTATAATTATTGCTTTAATTATATTGACAACATATTTATCATTTAGAAATTCTATGTCAACTACACAAACTGGTAATCAGGATATGGAAAGACAAATGCAATTTATATTTAAGTTTATGATTATTATGATTTCCGTTGCTTCTTTATATTTATCAACGGCTATAGCCCTTTACTGGGTGGCAACAAATGGTTTTGTCGTTATTCAAAATTTAATCTTTAAGAAAATTGATGAAAGAGAAGATAAAAAAGATAAATTAATTGTTCCCCATAAGAATAAAAAGAAAGATAAGAAGAAAGGAAAGTAGTAATGAATGTAGTTAAAGAGGTAGCTAAAACAAAAGATGAAGCTTTAAGACAGGTTTTAATCAAATTAAATGCGAAAGAAGAGGAAGTGTCTTATGATTTTAAAGAAATTAAAGGTGGTCTTTTTAAAGGAGTAACTTATGAGTGCCGCGGCTTTTTAAAGATCGATCTAATAAATGAAGTTCAAGAATATTTGAGAGGTATTTTAGATGCTATGGGCTTAGAGGTAACTTTCGAAGTTAAAACAAAAGATGGAGTTTCCACGATTAAAATGTATACTTCTAATAATCCAATTATAATTGGTAGAAATGGAACAAATTTAGAAGCATTAACAACTTTAGCAAGACAATTTGTAAAAAATATTACAGATAACGGACCTAAAATAATACTAGACGTTGAAGATTATAAGGATCGACAAGTAAAAAGATTGGAAAGATTAGCTAAAAATTTGGCTAGAGATGTAGTTAGAACAAAAGCTGATATTGAAATGGATAACATGAATTCTTATGAAAGAAGAATAGTTCATAATGTTCTTACTGAATTTAAAGGTGTTAAAACCGAAAGTGTGGGAGAAGACCCTAATAGACATGTTGTTATAAAATATGATAAATAGTGCTTATGTTAGAGCACATTTTTTCTTTTTAAGTACGAATTGCAGTTTTTGTCATAAAATATTTTAGAGGAGGATGTTTATGGCAAAAAAGGTTGTTATTGATCCAGGACATGGGGGTGAAGATCCTGGTGCTAGTGCAAATGGGATCGTCGAAAAAGATTATACTTTAAAAATTAGTCAATATATGGCGGATCGTTTAACAGAACTGGGAATTGAAAATGCTTTGACAAGAAATAGCGATGTTACTTTAGATTCAACCACAAGACCTAAAACAGCCCAAAGTTTATTTGGTACGGGTAGTGATGTCATACTTGTTTCTAATCATATTAATGCCGGAGGTGGCGAAGGTCAAAGTGTAACAAATAAATGTATAACAATTAAAGCCAAATAAATAATAATGAATGGAGAAATGTTATGAATATTAGTTACACTAGAAAAGGTGATTATTTATTACCTAATTTTATATTAAAAGATAAAGAACAATATAATATAGGAAAATATGGATTATTAAGACTAGAATATATTAAAAAATATAAGTTAGGATTATTTTTTGATTTACTTATGAATGATACTTTAAATGAATATCTTCATGAAATAGATACTAATGTTATGGAGAAAGTACAAATATTAACTAATGAACTAGCTGAAAAAGAAAATATAAATGAATATTTAAAACAAAAAAATCAAATGCTTTGGGTAAGCAAAATGAATAATATTAAAAATATAGCAGAAGAAATAATTCTGAAGGAGTATATCTATGTGTGATATTACTGATGAAGAATTTGAAAGAATATACTTACCTGTATGTATTAATTATAATAACTATCTAAAAGAATTTGTAATACCAGATGTAGTTGCTTTTTATATAGCAGATAGTTTTTATAAGAAAACATTATCTAAAGCACCATTATATAACCATATTAATTCAGCAATAGATGTATTTAATGTAAGTTGTGATATAGATAAACTTATACCACCTATAAAGAAAATATTAAGAATAAAATATAATTTAAAAATAGTAAATGATAATCCTATGATATTAAAGAAATTTTATTAAAAGAGAGAACTCTATCGAATCAAATTGATAGAGTTTTTATGTGAAATATTTTTACTTTTGTACCACTTTTTTTGTTTTGTGGAACAAAAGTAAATTGATTTGAGAGTAAAACTATTGTCCAGCCAGCACTGAATTTCTACTCCCACATGAAATTCTTTTGTGGGATTACTCCCAAACCCTTGATTAAAAACTAAAATTATGATATCATTATATCAAGATATAATGATATCATAATAAAGAGGGATAATATGGATAAAATGAAAGAGGAAAGAGTTCCAATTCCATTACGAATACCTAAGGATTTATTTAAATTAATTAGAAGAATAGTTAATTCAAAAAAAGAAGAGGAACGTGGATATAGTATAAACAAATTTGTTTTAGAGGCTATAGAAGAAAAAATTAGTAGAAGTAGTAGGAGTGAATAAAAATGAAAAGAGCAGACATTATTTCTAAAATAGGAAGAAAATATTTAAAAAGTAATATAGAAAATGATGAATTTAGCTATAAAAAAGGCTTACAAGCAATTGGCAAAAATTATTTAGACTATTTATCTGAAGACGCGAAGAGAATGTATAAAGATTTGGATATCAGATTTGAAAATCAAAAAATGTCGATTTTAATTGAAACGAAGCAAAATTTAAATGGGACTGATTTAAAAAATGGTTTAATCCAGTTACAAAATTATATAAACTTTGAAAGAGAAATGAATAATAATCAAATTGTAGCAATACTAGCTAGCACAAGTAAGGATGAAATATACGTTTGGTATAATATTAATGATTCAATTACTTTAGAAAACTATCAAAAAAATGAAAGGACTATAAAATCATTTGAAGAGTACTATGATATTTACTATGGAACAACAAATGATAAATTGGCTTTAATACAAAATACATATAGCTTGAATGAATTATTACACAAATACGGAATAAATGAGAAAATAAGAAGTCAATTTGTAGGTACTTGCCTTTTGGCATTAAAGAATGGATTAATATATGAAAATTTATCTACTGCTCAAATTATTGCAGGTGTTGAAAGTAAATTAACAAATTTGTTAGAGAAAGATTTAAATAAGGCTTATAAGTTGAGCATTTTAAAAACTAAAGTATTAAATTCTCAAGATGTACGAGAATTAAAAGATTATGAATTCCAAGATATTTTAAATCATATAAAGAAAGATATACTTCCATCTATTAACGATAAAAGTACCATGGGACAAGATTTATTAAATTTATTCTTTACGACTTTCAATAAGTATGTCGGTAAAACAGACAAAAATCAAGCATTCACTCCAGATCACATTGTACATTTTATGTGTAGAGTTACTGGTGTTAATAGAAATTCTGTTGTATTAGATCCGTGTTGCGGTTCAGGAGCTTTCCTAGTTAGAGCTTTAACAGATGCATTAGATGACTGTGATACAGATGAGCAAAGGAATCACGTTAAACAGAAACAAATATATGGAATCGAGTATGAAGAAACAGCATTTGGTTTGTCTACAACAAATATGTTAATTCACGGGGATGGCAATTCTAATATTATTCAAGGTTCCTGTTTTTCAGAAGATAATTATACAGATGCAGGTATAAATGTAGTATTAATGAATCCACCTTATAATGGTCAAAGAAAGCATTGCAATCCTAAATATGTGGAAACATGGAATGAAAAAGTGACTACAGATCCATCCAAAGGATTTCATTATGTATATTATATTGCTTCAAAAATTAAAACTGGCAAATTGGCTGTTTTACTACCAATGCAATGTGCTATCGGAGCATCAGCTGATTTGCAATATTTTAAAAAGAAAATGTTAGAAGAACATACATTAGATGCAGTATTTTCATTACCAGCAGATATGTTTTATCCAGGTGCAAATGCCGTAGCATGTTGTATGGTATTCAATTTAGGTGTAAGGCACGAAAATTCTCCAATAAAAGAAACATTTTTTGGGTATTTCAAGGATGATGGATTTATAAAAAGAAAGAATTTAGGAAGGCTAGAACGAGAACCAGGTATATGGAATAAAATAGAAAGTAAATGGTTACAATTGTATAGAGAAAGAAAAACTGAAGTTGGATTATCTGTTGTAAAAAAAGTTGGGCCAAATGATGAGTGGCTTGCTGAAGCATATATGGAAACTGACTATTCTAAACTTAATAAATATGATTTTCAAAAAGTGATTAATGAATATCTTGGCTATAGAATTGCAAATGGAGGAAACATATGGCAAAGTTAAGTGATATATTCTACATTTATACTGGAAGTAAATTAGATTTTGATAAACAACAAATTGATGAAAATGGTATTAACTTTGTTTCAAGGAATTCAAATAATAATGGTGTGGTTGGTAAGGTTACCCCAGACAAAAATACAAAGATTTTTAAAAAAGGAGATATTACAGTCCCACTTGGAGGCTCATATCTTTTGTCAGCATTTGTTCAAGATGAAGATTTTGTTACTGCACAAAATGTTGATGTATTGCGTCCGAAGAAATATATGAGTGATATCCAAAAATGGTTTTACTGTTATGTTTTAAGAGAAAATAGATTTAAGTTTTCTGCTTTTGGTAGAGAAGTAAACAAATATATTCAAGATATAGAAGTTCCAGATGAATTTCCTGAGTGGGTTGATGAGAGTGAATTACTATTACCCCAGACTGATAATAATATAAGTAACTGTTCAGATTTTACTTTTCAAAAATGGCAATATTTTAAAGTTAGTAAATTATTTGATATAGAAAGAGGAACTATTACATCTTTAAATGAAGTTGAGCCTGGATTAGTACCTATTGTTTCAGCTACAGATAAAAATCAGGGGATTGCATATTATGGAAACGTTGAATCAAAATATATTAATTGTTTAACTGCATCATTCAATGGTGTTGGTACTGGATATATTTCATATCATGATTACCCGTTTAATGCTAATACAGATTGTGGAGTGTTAATTCCTAAATTCAGTGAATTTAATACATATACTGCTATTTTTGTTACTACTGTTATGAACAAATTTAAATATAAATACAGCTATGGTAGAAAATTATCGCAAGATCGTTTATCTGAAGAGTTAATTAAACTTCCGGTATTATGTGATTCTTATGATAATCCAATAATAGATAAGAATTCGACTTTATCTGATGAAGGGTATATTCCAGATTGGAAATATATGGAAACATACATTAAAGACTTACCATATGGTGATATAGTATAAAAAATTTAAGATAAGTTATAATTTAATAAAATAAAAAAAATATTACTAATATTACAGTGTAAGTCATCAAAAGTTGAAAAGTATCAGAGATTTATTAGTAACTAATTTAGAAAGTTATCATAATTCTGAATCTTTGAATCAACTGCTTGAATGCATTAGTAATAATGTTGAAACGTTTAGAAATATGTTTATAAAATATTTAAAATAATAAGAAAAAATGATATAATATTTGTGAATTAAAAGGAGCGCTAGTACAGGATTATAATGGTTTTGTATTGCGCTTTTTTCGTTGTTGGAGGTATGTATGGAATTAAAAATAGATGGTAATATTTGTAATTTTAATTATGATGAATGTAATAATATTTATGAATGTAATTTGATTAGAGATTCTTGGAAAAATAATTTAAATAATCGATTAATAGAAGAAAAATTAAGAAATCCACAAAAAGGTGCTTTATATGCATTAAAATCATTCTATACTATTGATAATAAAGAAGCAACTATTGTAATGCCTACAGGAACAGGCAAAACTGAAACTATGCTTTTATATATAGTTAGCGAACGTTTAAATAAAACTATAATAGTTGTTCCTAGTTCGTTACTTAGAGAACAAACCTTTAACAAATGTAAAACAATGGGATTGATAAAAAAATTTGGTATTTTAGAAGACAATGGAATATTACCAAATGTTAGTATGATTAAACATATACCAAGTTCTGCTGATGTTTTAGAAGAAATATTAGAAAAATCCAACATAATAATAACTACTATTAATATAGTTTCAAAATTTAATGAAGAATATATGGGACTTTTAAATAAGTTTTGTTCTGATGTTATTATAGATGAAGCACATCATATTGCTGCAACGTCATGGAATAAATTTAAAAATTATATGAAGAATAAAAGGATTGTGCAATTTACTGCTACACCATTTCGAAATGATAATAAAAAAATAGATGGTAAAATAATATATAACTATCCATTAAACTTGGCACAAAAAGAAGGTTATTTTACTAAAATTAAATTTTTTCCAGTTATTGAATATGATTTAAAAAATTCAGATTTAGCAGTAGCAGAAAAAGCTATTAAAGTTTTGCAAAATGATTTGGATAAAGGATTAAATCATGTTATGCTCGTAAGGGCAGGCACACAAGTTCGTGCCAAGCAATTATATGATGATATTTACAATAAATTTTATGATAAGTACAATCCTGTCTTAATTATTAGCAATAATTCTAAAAGTTCAAATAAAGAGAATTTAGCAAAATTAAAATCATTTGAAGCAAAAATTGTAGTTTGTGTTGACATGTTTGGAGAGGGAATAGATATTCCTAATTTGAAAATAGCTGCTATTCATGATAAATACAAAAGTTTACCAATAACATTACAGTTTGTCGGAAGATTTGCAAGAGTAAATGGAATCAAAATAGGTGAAGCTTCATTGATTGCAAATATAATCAAAGATGACGTTAATGATGAAATTAAAACATTGTATTCTCAGGATTCAAATTGGGATTATATAATAAGTGATTTATCTAAAACAGCAATTGAAAAAGAAATATCTTTCCAAGACTTTATGGATAATTTTGATAAAAAACAGTTGAGTGAAATTTCTATTAAACAATTGATGCCTAAAGTAAGTATGATTGCTTATAGAACAAAAATAAATGAATGGAGAATAGAACAATGGACAAAGATATTTAATGAAGATAAATCGGTGATTTCAATAAATAAAGATAGTAATTTGTTTGTTATTGTTCAAGCTGTAGAATCGGCATTAGGATGGACTTCAAACAAGGCTATAACTAACAAGAATTTAGAACTACATGTTGTATATTGGAATAAAGACAAAAATGTAGTCTTTATTAATTCAACTAATAAATCAGCACCTAAATTAATAGCAGAAAAGATATTTGAAACAAAAGAAATAATAAAGGGAGATATTACTTTTAGACCATTACACGGTATTAAGAGATTAATGATGGCTTCAGTTGGATTAAGAACTAGATTAAATGGACCTATTAGATATAAAATGTTTACTGGGGTAGACATCGCTGATGCTATATCACAGGCAGAAGCCGGCCAGGCTATAAAATCAAATATTTTTGGAACAGGTTTTAATGGTGATGGAAGAATTTCTATTGGATGTTCATACAAGGGGACCATATGGTCAAAATGGGTTGAAACAATAGATTTTTGGAAAGAATGGTGTGATGACATAATAGATAAGATTAATGACGATACAATTAATACAACAGATATATTAAAATCGGCTTTAGTTCCCGAGGTAATAGAAAATAGACCTAAGTTAATTCCGATAAGCATTGAATTTCCAATGGAATTAGAATTAGAAGAGTTTGATAAATATAGCATTCAAATTGGTGTTAAGGAATATGATATTTACGAGCTAGAAATTAATATCGTTGATAATTTAAATTGTAACGAAAATATAAAGTTTACTATTGATACTATTGACGGAGAATCTTACTTATTTGAATTATTAATAAAAAATAAATCCTATCAATATATTAATAATTCTGGTAAAAAAATAGAATTGTACAGAAACGGGATTTATATAGATAAAATAGAAAACTATTTTTATGATAATCCACCACTTATTTATTTTGAAAATCAAAGTTCATTGGAAGGAAATTTATATACTCAATCAAAAGATAAAATTCCAGAGTGTTTTGATATATCAAAAGTAACTAAATTGGACTGGACGGGTACAGACATTAGTAAAGAGTCGCAAACAAAGGAAAAACTAACTGATTCTATACAATATAAAATTATTCAAATGCTTAAAAAAGCAGAGAAATATAGCATTATTTTTGATGATGATGGTTCTGGAGAAATTGCTGATATTATAGCTATTTATGAAAATGAAAACAATGTGCAAATAGAATTTTATCATTGTAAATATAGTAAAGAAAAGACTCCTGGTAAAAGGGTTTCAGATTTATACGAAGTTTGTGGTCAATGTCAAAAGTCAATAAAATGGAAATCGGATCCCAAAAAAATGATTGATAGAATGTTAGCACGTGAATCTAAAGCTTTCGAGGATGGTTATTCTAGAATAGAATTAGGTAGTAAAGAAGAATTATATAAAATTAAACAAATGATGCGAATAAAAAAATGTAAGTTATCAATAAAAATTGTTCAGCCAGGAGTAGCTTCTGACATAATTAGTGAGCAAATGTATTATTTATTATGTTGCACGCAATCTTTTCTTTTAGATACATATACAGTAGATTTATCATTAATTTGTTCTTAAATAAGGAATCAAAGAAATTTATCAGGTTTTTAAATGAGTAGGAGATGTTATAATGTATCAATTGATAAAAATTTTTAGTTATTTAATAAGACAATTCTTGTTGCCAAACCCATTTATTAATTTATTTAAAGACTCAGGAACAGCAGAAATTATTAATTGGATTTTTGGTGGCGTGCTTGTTCCACTTGCATATTTTTTAACTGGAACATGGTATGACGGAGGAGCAAAAGCTATTGGAAGTTTTGGCTTTCTAATTAATTATGCAATATTAACTGGGCTGTTTTTGCTAATAACTAAATTTATCATTAACATTTATTTGGTAGCGTTTTTATTTACTAGTGGATATATCGTATTGTGTATAGTTGAAAGTAAACTATTTAATAGAAAAACTAGTTTTTAACATTTATTTAGATATATTTTTAAAACTTATAATAAATAGTATGTCGAATTATGTCGAACTGGACTGGATTGTCAACACTTTTTTAGACAATTTTTATAAGGACAAACTTAATCGATATGCTACTGGCGTTTGATAATTTAAAGAGCCATG
>CALVHY010000044.1 GCA_944329205.1 uncultured Bacilli bacterium
AAGTCCTTAAGGGCAGTGATTACTTAGTGGAACTTCAAAATGGATTTACTGTAAAAGCCTACGTTTCTGGTAAAATGCGAGTAAATATGATTCGTATTCTACCAGGTGATACAGTAACAATTGAGCTCTCGCCTTATGATTTAACACGTGGGCGGATAACATGGAATAAAAGATAATGGAGGTATAAAAAATGAAAGTTAGACCATCAGTAAAGAAAATTTGTAAAAAATGCAAAATAATTAGAAGAAAAGGAAAAGTTATGGTTATTTGTGAAAATCCAAAACACAAACAAACCCAAGGATAAGGAGGAAATATGGCACGTATTAAAAATATTGAGTTACCAAGTGAAAAGCAAATTTGGATTGGCTTAACGGCTATTTATGGTATTGGTAAAAGCTTAGGTAAAACAATCTGTTTAAATGCAGATGTTAATCCTGAAGCAAAAGTTAAGGATTTAACAGACGATGAAATTGCTCGTTTACGAAAAGAAGTAGATAATCATGCTGTTGAGGGTGATCTACGTCGTAACGTACAAATGAGTATCAAAAATAAAATGGAAATTAACTGCTACCAAGGGGTAAGACATAAAAAAGGTCTTCCAGTTCGAGGTCAAAGAACAAACCGTAATGCGCATACTCGTAAGGGTAGAGGTAAAGTAGTAGCTAACAAGAAAAAAGTAGGAAAGTAGGAGGGTAGACAAATGGCATATAATAGAAGAAAAAGAAAAGTAAAAAAGAATATTGTAGAAGCTGTAGCACATATTCATTCTACTTATAATAATACAATTGTTACTATTACAGAAAAAGATGGTAATGTTATAGCTTGGGCATCAAGTGGTACAATTGGCTATAAAGGAAGTAAGAAAAAAACTCCTTTTGCCGCCGGTATTGCCGCGGATGCCGCAGCGAAAGCAGCTGAGGAACAAGGTGTAAAAAAAGTAGATGTTGTTGTTAAAGGACTTGGTAGTGGTAGAGAAACGGCAATTCGTTCACTACAAGCAGCCGGTTTAGAAATTACTTCAATTACGGATGAAACACCAGTACCACATAATGGTTGTCGTCCACCAAAACGTCCAAGAAATTAGTTAGAGAGAGGTAATAAAATATGATTAGTTTTGAAAAACCAGAATATAAGATAAGTGAATATCAAGAAAGTAGTCACTTTGGAAAGTTTGAATTAGAACCCCTTGAAAGAGGATTTGGAACAACTATTGGAAATGCCTTAAGAAGAGTAATGCTATCAAGCTTACCGGGAAGTGCAATTACAACGGTGAAAATTGAAGGTGTGCTTCATGAATTTCAAAAAATAGATGGCGTTCGTGAAGATGTAACAAGTATTGTTTTAGCTCTTAAAAATGTTGTAGTTAAAAATCATACTGATGAAGTTAAAACATTACACTTATTTAAAAATACCGAAGGACCGGTTACAGCCGGTGATTTTGAGGCAAATGCTGATGTTGATATTATTAATCCTGAACTTGTTTTATGTAATTTAGCCGAAGGTGGTAAAATTGATATGGAAGTTACTATTTCAAATGGCAAAGGATATGTTGATGCAAAAGAAAATAAAAAGTTATTTGCTGATAATAAAGTAGGGGTTATTGCAATTGATGCTAATTATTCACCAATTGAACTAGTAAAATATGAAGTTGAATCAACACGGGTTGGACAAAATGAAAATTATGATAAATTAACAGTAGAAATTAATACGAATGGGGCAATGATGCCAGAAGAAGCAATGGCCCTTTCAGCAAGAATATTGATTGAACATTTTAATATTATCGCTGATTTAAATAGTATTAGTGATATTACCGGCATAATGCAGGAGAAAAAGGTAGATACCATAACGAAGACTTTAGAAACACCAATTGAAGAAATTGAATTTTCGGTTAGAGCTTATAACTGTCTAAAAAGAGCGGGAATTCATACAGTTCAAGACCTTATTTCCAAAAGAGAAGTGGAAGTTACGAAGATACGTAATTTAGGTAAAAAATCACTTAAAGAAGTTTTGGATAAAGTGGCAGAAATGGGACTTAAATTTAGAGATTAAGGAGGACTAAAAGATGCAATATCGAAAGTTGAGTAGAGAAAGTAGACATAGAAGAAGTATTCTTGCTAATATTACGCGGGATGTAATTATGAATGAATATGTGGTTACAACAGAAGCAAGAGCTAAAGAAGTTAGAAAATTTGTTGATAAAATGATTACTTATGGCAAAAGAGGAACTTTAGTTAGTAGAAGAAAAGCTTTAGCATTTCTTTATAATGATAGTGATGTAGTTGCTAAAGTGTTTAATGATCTTGCTAAGCGTTATGAAACAAGAAATGGTGGATATACAAGAATTATTAAACTTAATGAGCGTCATGGTGATGATGCATTACAAGTTAGATTGGAACTTGTTTAAACTATTCGAAATGAATAGTTTTTTTGTTTCACGTAAATATGTGAAATTAGAGCGCTTAGTTTCACATATTTATGGGAAACTGGTTGACATTTGTTTAAATTTGTAGTACATTATAAATGGTGATTTAAATGATACGGGATTTTTATGATAATTTAATGTATTGGAAGGAAAACAACGTGTTAACACCTTTGATGGTTGTAGGAGCTAGACAGGTTGGTAAAACGTATATTATTGATGATTTTTGTAAGAAAAACTTTAATGATTATATTTATATTAATCTTTTGAATAATAGAAAAATTGTTGAGATTTTTGCTAGTAATAAAGCTTTAGATGATATAATAAAAGACTTTAAGATCGAATTAAATAGGGATATTAATGAAGATACTATTATTTTTGTGGATGAAGTCCAGGAATCAGAAGAATTTATTGAAGCTTTAAAATTTTTTCAAGAAAGTGAATTTCCTTATAAAATTATAACTGCAGGATCATTACTTGGTGTTAAACTCAAGAGATTTCATAAATCTTTTCCTGTTGGGAAAGTAATAATTGAGTATATGTATCCTATGAGTTTTAAAGAATTTTTAATGGCCATTCATAAAGAAAAATTTATTGCTTTGATACAAGATTGTTATTTTTCTGATAAACCTATGGATCTAGTTTTTCATCAAGAGCTTTTAAATAATTATCGAAAATATTTGTGTACGGGTGGGATGCCGCTTGTGGTTATGGATTATCTTAATAATAATCAAGAATTAAGTTTAAATCTTCATAATATTTTAAGAAGTATTATTGATTCTTATCTTGCCGATATGAATAAGTATACGCAAAATGTTTATGAGTCTAATAAAATTGAGAGAATTTATAATAATATTCCTATTCAACTTGCTAAAGAAAATAAAAAGTATCAATTTAGTAAATTAGATAAGAATGCAAGATTTAAAAATTATGAAACATCTTTTGAATGGTTGCTTGCTAGTAAAATGATTGTGCCTGTTTATTTTGTTAACCGTTTTGAAACGCCTTTAAAGGCTTTTATGGATGAAGACAATTTTAAGATATATTTAAGCGATGTAGGGTTACTTACAGAGTTACTCTCTATTCCTTATAACAGAATTATTTTAGATGATAATTTTATGTTTAAAGAAGCTTTAGCAGAAAATTATGTTGCTTTAGAATTGATTAAAAATGGTTTGAATTTGTTTTATTATAATAAGCCTCAAGTAATGGAAATTGATTTTTTAATTGATACGAATGACGGTGTTATTCCTATTGAAGTGAAAGCAAATGATCATGTTAAATCCAGTAGTTTAAATAAATTTATGGATAAGGAGAATATAAATAAAGCTATTCGTATCTCCGCTAAAAATTTTGGCTTGGAAAATAAAATTAAATCGGTACCTTTATACGCTGTTTTTTGTATAAAATAACTCAAGATGGTTAGTCTTGAGTTTTCATATAAATATCATAATATTCATCATAAGTTAGGCCGGAATCATGAACTTTGGTGGCTAGTTCTATTCCTAAATATCTTAGATGCCATGGTTCTTCAATAAATTGGGTTATATGTTGTTTTCCTTTAGGATATCTTACAATAAAACCATATTTGTAGGAATTATCAAGCATCCATTCATAATGTTCGGGGGTTAAATTATCGGATAAATTACTACTTCTTACATCAACGGCTAAACCGAGTTGGTGTTCACTAAATCCTGGTCTTGCTGAGTAGGTATCAGCAGAGGCAATTCCATCTCTTGCTACATACCTATTATATAAAACGCTTTGGGTTTCAAAAGAACGATAGGGACTAAAAGGATAAAAGATTACGCCTTCAAGAATGCCGGCGGCTGTTAAAGATTCAAATGCTTGAGCAGCTTGTTGCCGTAAATAATAATTTTCATTATAAGATAAAGATACTAAGTCATTAGGAACATAATCATCAGGTAGTTTGTGGTATTTATTAACGAGTATGGTAAGATCGTTATTTACTTCTTCCGTAGTGTATTCGGTATATTCAGAATATCCTTCTTTATCTAAACCTATATTGACATAGGTAACAACAGTTGCTAAATCATAATCGGTGTTTTTTTCTTGATAAGCTAAATATCTATCAAGGTTGTTAATATCAAAATTGGTTATATTTTTAAATGCTAATATGTCTATATATTCCATATTTAATAATATGTTTATATCGTCTTTTATATAAGTTAAAATGTAGTTTATTTCTTCACTATTGTAGGTTTTAGCTATTAACTGGTTGATAATGGAACTAAAATTATTTAAGTCAACATAATCTATTTCATAATAAATATTTAGATATTCCTTTTTTAAAGCATTATTTTCCAATAGGACTTCAATGGTTTTAGAATACGCTTTATTATTGATAGTCTCATATAAATCTAAGCTTTTCATCACACTAAGGGAATTATCACTATAAGCTGAGGGACTTTCTGCATTTAGTGGTTTATTTGGTTTGTATATTTTAAATATAGTTAAAACAGTAATACCGATTAAAAGAATTACGATTATAATTGATATAAATATAGTTAGTTTTTTATTCAAGATTAATCACCTGTTTCGTTATTTTCATAATCTTTGGCTTTGTTTTTAATTAGTCTTATAAATATTAAAATAGCAGTGATGGCATATAGTAATTCAAATAATAGGTTCCATATAGGGTATAAAATGGGATTGTTAACAAAAATATTAAAAATAGTACTGATTGTATCTCTAATATAAATAAAAGGAATCTTTATTAATATGATTAAGATAAAAGCATATAAGAAAAATAATAATAAGTTAAGCCAAATTTTCGTATCTTTGCTTTTTAAAGCGTTAATGAGGACTGATAATGAATCGAGAAAAGATGTTTTTTTAGAAACTTTGATGTTTAATCCTTTTTGGGCATAAATGTTATTAGCTATTTCTTCCGGTTTTTCTTGGTAGTTATCTAGGTTGGCATATTTTTTTAGCTCTTCTTCTTGAGCTTCTTTGTTTAAATATCGTAGTTGATATTTTAATTCTTTTAAAAATTTTTCTTTATCCATTTTGATCTCCTTCTAAATGACTTAGGTTAAAGGTCATTTTATTTTCTAATATTAAATCCTCTGTTATTATTATACCATTTTTTAGAGTATCTTGCTTACTATATTTTACGATGGTTGTCGTTTTAGTCTCACTAATTATGTTTTTATTTGTGTATAGACTTATTTCGTTAATAAGATTTAATTCAAGATTATCCCAATCAATAGTAAGACGAAAGGGTATTAATAATAAATCTTGGTTGGTTGTTATTAAATATTTGCTGTTAATGGTGGGAATAGTGGTTAGATGCTTATAAAAGTCAGATGATTTTATAGCAAATACTTGGATCGGACCATTTAATTTAAAAAGAGTTTTTTCGACATCTTGGCATAGACGATATAAAGAATCTAAGTAAGAATCAAGGCTTTCTAAATTGATTTGTTTAAAATATTGGTTTTTATAGTGAATGTTGTTTTCATTGGTAATAAGTTCTTCAACTTCTTGATAATAATGATTGAAATCAAAAGCTTTGGTAATAACTTCAAAGGAAGGATAGTTGTTTTCAATGATGTAATTACATAGGGGTTTATATAAGGAATTATATAAAATTAAATTGCTCTTTATATCTTGGGGAAGGGCTTTAAAGGTAGCGATTAAAGTGGTAATGACATTGTTGGTTGGTTGTTCTTGGTTTAGTGGGGGTAAAGGATTTTCAGTAATTAGAAAAGATGCTTTAGTTAAATCACTAATGTTGGCATATTTTTTTTCAATCTTCGCTTGATTTTCCTTTATAAAAACATCAATTTTAGCTGGGGCTTGGTCGGTTTTTAGAAATGATCTTAGTTCTTCATCAATATTATGAATTTTGCTGCCTTTTAAATTAAAGTTTTTTTCAGCATTTATTTTGCTTTCAACAAAAGCTATTTGTTTGGTAAGTATTTTTATGTTGTATTTATAAACACTGTTAGAATACATGTTTAGGAAGTTTTTTTCGTCTAGTTCTTCATTTTTTATCGTAATGATTAAATCTTTTAAGTAAGTTTCTAATTCTTTTAGGGATTTAGTATTAATTTCTTTGGGCATAGATGTATCTTCAAGTGGAGAAATTGGCTCTAAAGTAATTTCTTTTTTGGTTAGGGGTTTAGGTTTACCATAGTAAATGGTTAATTTGGTAAGTAAAGTGTATTTTAAATCGTTTTCTTGGGTTTTAAGTTGGTTTTTTTCTTGTTTAAGAGCTTGTTTTTTTTGTTTTAAATTACTTAAATACGTAGTTAAAGCTTTTATATTTTCGATATATAATTGTTTTTTTTGACTTTCTTCTTGCTCATTTTTTATAAGAGTATCAAAATTAAGCATGGTATTTAAGGTTAAGGGTAATTTGTTATAAGTATAGATGAGCTGAGGGGTTTTAGTTTCATAATTATCTAAAGATAAGTGAATATTATATTTTTGATAATTATTTTTGTACCAAAAAAAGGAAGTTAAAAAAGTTTTTAACTCATCAATATTATTAAAGGTGAAGGCTCTAGTTAAATAACCAAATAAAGAATCTTTTAGATCGAGGCAAATACCTATTTTATGGCTGTTTTGATAAAGGGTTGGTTCATACTTTTTTGAGTGGATGTTGTATGTTTCAAGGGTTTTTAAGATAGTGCTTTGATCTAACATGTTAGTCCTCCTTATTCTATTTAATTATAACATGGATTTTTAAGTCTTGCAATTTTCCTTGCTTAAAATTTTTAAACATTATATAATATATTAGAGGTGGAAAAATGAAAGCGGAAATTATTAAACCAAAAAAAGAAGTAAAGGAAACAAGAAATTTACTTACACCAATTATTTATTTGGTTTTGGGAATACTTTTGATGTTTAAAAGTAATGAAGTAGTGGAGCTGTTGTTCTATGTTTTAGGAATAATAATTATTATTTATGGAATTAAATCATTTGTAGTTTATTATCAAAATAAGGAACTTGTACAATATAAAAATATTAATTTAACAATTGCAATAGCCTCTATAATTATTGGAGTGCTTCTAATTATTTTAAGTGGGGTATTAGAAGCTAGTATAAGATATGTTTTAGGTTTTTTCTTCATTTTTATAGGTATTAGTAGGCTTCTTACAGCGATTAGCTTTAATGATTATAAAAACTTTTCGACTATTAGTAATATCGTTTTAATAGCTCTTGGTATTTATAGTATTTTCTTTTCTAATGCCGTACTGGTAATAATTGGGATTATTTTAGTTATTAATGCTATAATGTTGTTTGTTGATTATTTTAGAGAACATAAGAATTAACTTACGTTAATTCGCCGAACCTCACGGTTCGTTTTTTTCTGCTGTATTTTTTTATACATCACAGACCTTATTTCCGAACCCAGCCTACCGCTTCCCGTACTTCTTTTATTTCTTTATATTTTAATTTTAATTTAATTGTTGTAACATCTTAATCCTTCATTTAATATGTTAATACTCGTATTATAATCTCTTTCTATTTCTAAACCACATTTACTACATTTTAATTCTCTTACTCTTATATCTTTCATTTCTTCATTCCTATTTCCACATCTGCTACATATTTGTGATGATGGATAATAAGGACTAATTTGAATAAATGCCTTATTTAAACATAAGCATTTATATTTGAGTATTCTTTTGATTTCACTAAATGTAGTATTTGTGATCTCTTTTCTTAATTTTTTGGGGTTATTTTTCTTTTTAAATCTAAACAATAATTATAAACAAATCTAGTACATCCAAAAGTCTTATGAATTAACATTTCTTGTTCTTTATTTGGATATAAGCGAAACTCGTAAGTTCTATGTATTTTCATCATCACAATCACTTCTGATAATAGCATTATACTATAAATACATATGTTCGTTAAGAAGAAATCTAAAAAATATACGAAATACGTATACTTTCCTATAAGATAAAAAAAGAAGCAGTTAGTAATATTTTGCTTCTCTTTTTAAATCTCGCTCTTTAATAGATGCGCGTTTATCATATAATTTTTTACCTTTACAAACTCCGAGTAAAATCTTAGCATGATTTTTTTTGAAGTATAGCTTTAAAGGAATTAAAGTAAAGCCTTCAGCGCTTACTTTTTCTTTTAGTTTTTTTATTTCGTTTTTGTGAAGAAGAAGTTTACGAGTGCGTCTTTCATCATGATTAAAAATGCTTGCTTCTTCATATTTGGCAATGTACATGTTTATTAAGAAAGCTTCATTATTTTTGATGGTAATAAATGCGTCTTTTAGATCAACGCTGCCTTTTCTTACGGATTTAATTTCACTGCCAACAAGAGATATTCCAGCTTCAATTTCTTCTTTGATCGTATAATCAAAATAAGCTTTTTTATTTTTTATTTCAAGCATTTGGATCACCAACTATATCAAAGTCTATTTGGGCAGTTTCTTTAGATGCGTTTGTTACTTTAACTTTTATTTTATCACCAAGCCGGTAAGTTTTTTTAGTGTTTTTACCAATTAAAGATAAATTTTCGGGAACATATTCGTAGTAATCACCAGGAATATTACTAATATGAACTAATCCTTCCACTAGATTTTTAAGTTCTACAAAAATACCAAATGAGGTAACACTACTGATTATGCCAACATATTCTTCCCCAATATGTTTTTCCATATATTCAGCCATTTTCATGTCATTTACATCTCTTTCGGCTTGAGTGGCATCAAGCTCTCGCTCGGTTGAGTGCTCGGCAATTTCGACAAGGGAATTTTCATAATAATTAAGGGTGGATGGGCTGTAGTCCTGTTCAATTAAATATTTTTTTAATAAACGATGAACGGTTAGATCGGGGAAGCGACGGATTGGAGAAGTGAAATGGGTGTAGTTTGGACTGGCTAGACCAAAGTGACCAATATTGGTTTTGGAGTAAATAGCTTTTTTCATACTTCTTAAAAGTAGGGTAGAAAGAATGAAAAATTCCGGTTTATCTTTTAATTCATTTAAAAGACTTTGCATAGTTTTGGGAGTGATTTGTTTAATGTTTGTTTTTATTTGATAACCGAGCGTTTTTACAAGATTTAAAAAGTCAGTAATTTTTTCGGAATTTGGTAAGTCATGAACGCGGTAAATAAAGGGTAAATCCATGTTTTGAATGTGGGTGGCAACCGTTTCATTGGCGGCGATCATGAAATCTTCGATTAAAGCTTCACCACTTCGTTGTTCTCTTTTTTTTATATCAATAGCAACACCATTTTCGTCTTCTATAATTTTAGGTTCGGGAATGTTAAACTCGATGTAGCCGCGAGCTACTTTTTCTTTTCTTAAAATTTGGGCTAATTCATGCATTTCTTTTAACTTGTCTGCATAAGCTTCATATCCTTTAGGAATATGATTAGCTTCAAGAATTTCATTAACATTATCATAAGTCATTTTTTTGCATGATTTGATGTAGCTTGGGAAAATGTCATAGCTGATAATTTTACCGGAGCTATTAATTTCCATAACACAACTCATCGTCAGTCTTATTACGCCTTCATTTAATGAACAAATACCATTAGATAGTTTGTGGGGAAGCATGGGGATTACGGTATCAGCAAGATAGGCCGATGTTCCTCTTTTATAAGCCTCATCACCTAGGGCTGTGTTTTCTAAAACGTAGTGCGATACATCAGCAATGTGAACTCCTAAAGTGTAGGTATCACCATTTTTTTCTAAACTGATCGCATCATCAATATCTTTAGTATCAGCGCCATCAATAGTAAAGATCATCTTGGTGGTTAAATCTTTTCTTCCCCTTAGATCATGAGGATTTACTTCTTCAGGGATAGCATCTAATTCCTTTATAACGTCTTGGTTAAATTCATCATATATACCGTATTTATAAGCTATACTTAATATGTCAATACCAGCATCGTCTTTGTGTCCTATTATTTTTAGACAATCGGCCATATAAGTTTGGTTATCTATTTTTTGAGTGAGTTTGGCTAGGACTTTGTGGCCATCAACACAATTTTTGCTAGTTTCAGGACTTAAAATAATTTTTAAGGTTACTTTATCATCATCCGGTTCGAGAATTTTTTTTCGGCCTATTACTTTAATTTCCCCCACAATGTTTTTTAAATCTCTTTTGATAATTTTTAAAACTTTGCCAGCCGGCTCCAACCCTTTTTGGGTAATTTCTACTAAGACAGTGTCATTGTTAATAGCGCCATTTAAATCGTCTTTGGCAATATAAATGTCATCTTCTTTGTCTAATATTAAGAAACCAACCCCCTTTTTATTAATGGCTAATTTTCCTATTTTTAAGCTAGGAGCATTTTTTAAAAGTAAGTATTTGTCTTTTTTGGTTTTAAATACTTGATATTCGTTTATTAATTCATCGAGATTTTTTTGTAATTCTTGAAGCTCTTGGGCAGTTTTGAGACCTAGTAAGTCATTTATTTCAATTAATGTTTTAGCTTCATGAATATTATTTAATACCCTTAATATTTGTTCTTTCATTTCTTTATCCTTTCTTTTATTAATGGCTTTTCTTGGATTTTAGATTTATTTTTTTGCCATTTTAAATAATAATTTATGTAGCATTCGCCACACACTGATTTATAAGTTACATGATCTTCGCCGTCAATGGCTATTTGATTGCCTAGAAAAGTAGGAATATCATTAACTAGTCTTAGGTTTTGGGTAGCTTTTCTCTTCCCACATTCACATAGGGTTTTTAACTCTTCAAGAGAATCGGCGATGGCAAGAAGTCTTGCTGAACCAGGGAAGGGCTTCATAGTAAAATCACAACGAAGGCCAAAACATAAAACGGCGATATTTAACTTTTTACTTAAGTAATAAAGTTCATCAACTTGTTTTTCATTTAAAAATTGGGCTTCATCAATAATAATGGCATCGATTTTGTGGTTTTTCTCTAGTTCAGTGTTAATGATTTTTAGAACAGAATCATCTTTAGTTAAGAGATAATCAACTTTTCTTTTGATCCCAATGCGACTTATAATGGTATCTTCACCCTTGGTATCAATTTGGGGTTTTAAAACAAGTACGGTGCGGTTTTGCTCTTCATAGTTATAGGCAACTTGAATGGCCATGGTTGATTTTCCCGCATTCATCGCACTGTATCTAAAATAAAGTTTGGCTATCATCATCACTTCCTATTCAATTTTATATTTTTGCTCATTATTTTCATAATAAATGTTGATAACCTGGGAGTTATTAACATCCTCTTCATTTAATAAGCCTTCTTTAATTAAAGTACTAACGGATATGGTGCAGCCCTTTAATTTACAGTTTTCTTTTAAATTAGTATTTTGATTTAATTCTAAATAAACATTAGCTGCGGTAATAATAAGATTTTGGCGATTTTCATTTAATGCTTGTTCTTTCTTTTTAAAAATGCCAGTGATATTTAAAGTAAGAACAGTTGCTATAATACTCATAATAGCTAGGGAAGCTAAAAGTTCAACGAGCGTAAATCCTTTCTTATTCATATTATCACCAACTTAATTATAAACCATTTAAGAGAATATGAAAAGAAGAGAATGCGTTTTTGGTAAAATATGAAGGAAATAATGAAAAAATTAGCATGATTTGCTACTGAAACATTTTGCGGATTTTTAAAAAATGTTTCAGTATAATTAACTTGTGGTGACATGATGATTTATCGAAGCCATTATATTGAGGCAATTAGAGAGTTTTATGATTCTGATTTAATAAAAATTCTAACCTTTTATCAAGAGAATTTACAAAAGAATTAAGCGAGAGGTGCGTTTCTTTTCGAATTCGTCCTTTTGTTTATAAAGAAATTTTGGAATATACTAAACAGAGTTTTCAGCTTTTGCTAATCTTGATAATTTGTCACAAAAGATTATTATAACGATGGATGATATTGATTATTCGACAAGTACAGTTAAACATATTAAGTTGCGAGACTTTTTATTAATGGATACCATCCTATAAAGGGGTGAAATGTAAAAAAACATAACTATATGATTTAATGAGGTTATGTTTTTTTAGTGGCCACTTGGCCTTATTAGTTATCTAACATTTTTTTTAAGAAAATACCAGTGTAGGAATTAGGATTTTTAGCTACTTGTTCGGGCGTTCCAGTAGCAATAACTTCACCACCTAGATTGCCCCCTTCAGGGCCAAGATCGATGATGTAGTCAGCTACTTTGATGACATCAAGATTGTGTTCAATAACAATTACAGTATCACCATTATCAACAATGCGGTTTAATATTTTTAAGAGTTTTTTTATGTCTTCACTGTGGAGGCCCGTTGTTGGTTCATCAAGAATAAAGATACTTTTACCAGTAGGCTTTTTTTGTAGTTCTTTAGCAAGCTTGATGCGTCCTGCTTCCCCACCTGATAAGGTTGGGGCGGGTTGACCAAGTTTAATGTAGGATAAACCTACTTCATCCATTACTTTAAGTTTGTTATAAACTTTAGGAATGTTTTCAAAAAATGGTAAGGCTTCGGATACGCGCATGTCTAAGATGTCAGCTATATTTTTGCCTTTAAATTTAATAGCTAAAGTTTCTTTGTTATATCTTTTACCGCCACAAACATCACAAGGAACGTAAACATCCGGGAGAAAATGCATTTCAATTTTTTTTAAGCCATCGCCCCAGCAGGCTTCACATCTACCACCTTTAACGTTGAAGGAAAATCGGCCTTTGTCATAACCGTGCATTTTAGCTTCCTTAGTATTGGTATAAACATCGCGGATATCATCAAAAACACCAACATAGGTAGCAGGGTTACTTCTTGGGGTGCGGCCAATGGCATCTTGGGTGATATGAACAACTTTATCAATGTTTTCGATACCTTTTATTTCTTTACAAGATCCAGGAATTTGTTTGGATCCATTAATTACGACGGCTAGCGTTTTGTAAAGAATTTCATTTATTAATGAGGATTTACCACTGCCGGATACACCTGTTACACAGACAAATTTGTTTAAAGGTATTTCAACATTGATGTTTTTTAAATTGTGTTCACTAGCTTTAATGATTTTAAGAGATTTACCGTTTCCTTTTCGTCTTTTTTTAGGGATGGCAATTTGTTCTTTTCCAGATAAATAACGGCCAGTTAAAGAGTCGGGGTTAGCCATAACTTCTTTAGGAGTTCCTGCGGCTATGAGGCGTCCCCCAAACTCACCAGCGCCAGGGCCAATATCAACAAGATAATCGGCAGCAAGCATGGTATCAATATCGTGTTCAACGACGATTAAAGTGTTTCCTAAGTCCCGCATTTCTTGCAGCGCTTTAATTAACTTTTCATTATCTTTTTGATGAAGGCCGATACTTGGTTCGTCAAGAACATATAAAACACCTGATAGTTTAGAACCAATTTGGGTGGCAAGACGAATACGTTGAGCTTCACCACCGGATAGGGTTCCTGCACTTCTTGATAGAGTTAAATAACTTAAACCAACGTTGATGAGAAAATCAAGGCGGTTAAGTATTTCTTTGGTAATAAGGCCACTAATTTCCTTTTGCTCTTTGGTTAGTTTTAAATTGGCAATAAAATCTCTTAGTTCTAAAATACTTAAGTTAGTTACTTCGTAAATGTTTTTTTTGTTTATTTTAACAGCTAAAACCATGTCATTAAGTCTTGATGAATGACACTTGGGACAAGGAGATTCAACCATGTAAGTTTCAATCCATTCCCGACGCCATAAACTGGTGGTTTCTAAGTGAAGACGCTCTAACTTGGTGATGATGCCTTCATAATAATCAGTTACGTAACGAACGTTACCATTTTTAGATACGTATTTAAATTCAATTTGATCTTTAGAACCATATAAGATAATATCTAATTCTTTTCTTGTTAAATCCTTTAAAGGTTTATTTATATCAATATTATAGAAGTTGCAAACCGTTAAGAGTTGGATTGTCTCAATACTTTGATCATTGTTAATAGTTTTAATGCCACCATTTTTAATACTTAAGTTTTTATCGGGCATAAGAAGAGCTTCCCCAATTTTGAGCTTGGTGCCAAGGCCTTTACATTCAGGACAAGCGCCATATGGAGCATTAAAAGAAAAGAGACGCGGTTCAAGTTCAGGAATAGAAAAATTACAATGGGGACAAGCATAAGATTCACTCATTAAGATTTCTTCAGAACCTAAGACATTTACTAAAACTTTACCGTTTGCTAATTTACAACACGTTTCAATAGCTTCAAAGATGCGACTGCGTTCATCAGGGGTTAGAACAATACGATCAATGACTACTTCAATGAAGTCTTTCGTGTTTTTGGGTAAATTGATCTCTTCGTCTAGGGTATGCATCGTGCCATTAATCCGGACTTTACTAAATCCAGATTTTCTTAGTTCATCAAATAAATCTTTGTGAGTACCTTTCTCTCCATGAATAACAGGGGCCATGATTTCAAGTTTGCTTTCGGGTTTTAAATCCATGATGCGATTAGTCATTTCTTCGATTGATTGCCTTGTGATAGGGATATGGTGTTTAGGGCAATAGGGAATGCCAAGACGAGCATATAAAAGTCTGAAATAGTCATATATTTCTGTAATGGTTCCGACCGTACTACGCGGGTTTTTGTTGGTTGTTTTTTGATCAATAGAAATACTGGGACTTAAGCCTTCAATAGAATCAACATCGGGTTTTTCACTTATGCCAATGAATTGGCGGGCATAAGCACTTAGGGATTCAACGTATCTTCTTTGTCCTTCAGCGAATATGGTATCAAAAGCAAGAGACGATTTGCCACTGCCGGATACACCTGTCATGACGATTAGCTTATTTTTGGGTAATTCAATATCGATATTTTTTAAATTGTTTTCCCTGGCTCCTTTAACTATAATTTTATCCATAAATATCCTCCTTTTATTAGCATGTTTAAAAATAATAATTTTATCACTGCAATGCTTGCTTATTATATCATGCGAACATACGTTAGTCAAGTGGATTGTGTTTGACAAATAAGCCTTTTTGTGGTATGATAGCCACCAAACCAAAGGGGGATTTTGTATGTATGAGGAAAAAGCGAAGAGAAAAATAAATATTAACTGGAAGTCATTATTAATTAAGTTGTTAATTTTGCTGGTGGTTATCTTTTTAGTTATTTGGGTTATATCTTTGTTTAATAAAGATGATGAGCTAGAATCTAATTTTAAGACAAATTTTGATTTGATGCAAGAGGCAGTTTTGGAGTATTTTTCCGGGTCAAGACTTCCTCAAGAGTTAGATGAAAGTGTTAGTTTAACTTTACAAGAAATGTTTGATGAAAAGCTTTTAATAGAGTTTAGGGATGAAAATGGTAATGATTGTGATCTTACTAATAGTTATGGCGTGGCAACAAAGATAAGTGAGGATGAATATCGAATTGAAGTTAGATTAGTGTGTAATGGCGTAAGTGATACAGCGATAAATACAGTTTCATATACACCGGATGAAGAAGATGAGGAAAGGCAGGAAGAAGAACCAATTGATACTCCTGATTTAGAAAGTGAAGATGAAGAAACATCAGAGATTGTTAGTGATAATACTTCGAATAACACTTCTAATAATACCTTTAATAATACTTCGAACAACACTTCTAATAATACTTCTAACAATACTTCAAATAATACTTCTAATAGTCCTACTACTAATGATGATAAAACAGATGTAAATTTGCCAAGTGGGGAAATTGTCATGCAAACTTGTTTATATGGCAAGAATGAATATACTACTACTTATCCTCTAGCTTATAGAGTAGAGGGTAATTGTGCGGTTAGTTTGGCAAGTATAAATGGGGGACATAGTAATAAAGCATCAGTAATAGGTAGTAGCGAATATATTAAACTTGTTAAGGAAATGCTTTTATTGGAGCAACAAACGGGAGAAGAAATTGAAGTAGAATTGCCTTTGTTTCAAAAAGTGGTAAATAAAACTGGGGATGGGTATGTTGGTTATCAAATATATTTTGAGGCTAAACAAAAAATAAGTACTTATACGGCGAAAACCATCTTTGCTTATTATTTAGATTTAGATGGTAATAGACAAGTGATAATTGATAATAGAGCTAGTTTATAAGATGAAAAAAGAATGAGGAGCATCATTCTTTTTTGAGTTGTGAAACTTCAGGGAGTGTAGCTTAAACCAAAAAATAAATTAATTTTTTAATTTCTTTACTTCTTGATCCTCACCACAATTGTAGACACAGGCTTCAATCATGCTAATTACTACATTGTTAAAAGAAGTGCCATATTCTTTAGCTAAGGCTTCTACTTCTTTTAATAAATCGTCTTTAATATATAAAGACTTGTAACTAGCTGGTTCTTTTTTCCTTGTTTGTCTAATTACAAAATCCATTTTCACACCTCATATATATTTTAATATGTTTTAAAAATATAATAAAGAATAGAATTTTCTAAGGTATTTTTATATGATAAAATGTTGGGAGAGGAAAAAATAAGAGAGATTGGTGTAAAATTATAAAAAAGTGGTTGTATATAGCTTAAATCATTTGTTATAATAACGATAGGTGAGTAATATGAATTTTAAGTTTACATCAAGAAGCATAGATGATACCCTACTTTTAGCAGAAAATATCGAAAGCGAAAAATTCCCAGGAATGGTTATATGTCTTAATGGGGAACTTGGCAGTGGAAAGACGGTTTTTGTTAAAGGTTTTGCGGCCGCTTTGGGAGTGGATGGAAACATTACGTCGCCAACATTTACAATTGTAAAGGAATATAATAGTGGGGAATTACCATTAAATCATATGGATGTTTATCGGATTGAAGATAATGAAGATTTTGGAGTGGAAGATTACTTTAATTCAGATGGCATATGTATAATAGAGTGGGCAGAACTTATTGAGGCGAGATTACCTGAGGAAAGACTTGATATTACGTTTAAAATTTTAGATGAAAATACGCGTGTATTAGTGTTTAGTCCTCATGGCGAAAAATATGAAGAATTGTGTAATGCAGTTTTGTAATCTCACTTTTTTAGGTGGGATTTTTGTTTTCTAAAGGAGGGGAGTATGTATACACTTTATATTGATACGCATGATAAAGAATTGGTCTTTGTTTTGTTTAGGGATAACGAGGTTTTGGCACAAAAAAGAAGAGTTAGTGAAAAACATTCAAAGTATGCGATTAGTTTACTTGATGAGATTTTAAAAGATAATAAAATAACGATTGATGATGTAGGAGAAATTATCGTTGTTAATGGACCAGGGTCTTTTACCGGAGTTAGAATTGGGTGTGTAATAGCAAAAGTTATTAGCTATACCAAGAAAATACCGGTTAAAGCAATTAGTTATTTACAAGCAGAAGCATTAAGCTATGAAGGAGAAGTAATAGTTGGCATCGCAGATAAAAATGGGGTTTATGGGGGTAAGTTTGATCGAGAACATAAACTCTTAGGTGATTATTTTTATTTAAGTAAGGAAGAATATAAGAATTATAAAGAAAAAATTATTATTGAGGGAAAGATAGATTTAAATAAGGTTTATTTATATATGAAAGATAAAGATAGTATTAATCCTCATGTACTTAAACCTATTTATGTTAAAAGGCTTGAGGTGGAAAATGGTTAGATATGCAAATGTTTATGATATACCGAGAATAAAAGAACTAGGTAGTTTACTAAATGAAAATTTTAGTGTTGTTTATAATATTCAGGAAATGTTAGAAGATAATTTAGCAAAAGTTTTGGTTTATGATAATGAAGATCAAGTTGTGGGTTTTATTGCGGCCACTGATTTAAAAGATACTTGTGATATATTATGTGTGGTAGTTGATCCGGATTTTCGAAGGAAGATGGTTGCTTCTAATTTACTTGATTATTTAATTAGTGAACTTGATGAAGATTTAAGGCTGATTACGCTTGAGGTGGCTAGTAAAAATCAAGCAGCTTTAAATTTATATGAAAAATTTGGTTTTGAAATAGTAAATGTAAGAAAGAAATATTATCCTAATGGGGATGATGCTTATTTGATGGCAAGAGATAGTAAGTAGGTGAAATTATGGATGTATATATTTTAGCAATTGAATCGAGTTGTGATGAGACAAGTATGGCTGTTGTTAAAAATGGATGCGAAGTAATTAGTTTGTCGATTACAACCCAAATGGATACCCATGCTAAATTTGGGGGAGTTGTACCGGAGATAGCTAGTCGGATGCATACGGAAGTAATTACGCTAGTTTTAGAAGATTGTTTAGAAAAAGCTAATATGAAAATTGAAGAGATGGATGCGATTGCCGTTACGAATAAACCTGGTCTTACCGGTTCTTTAATGGTGGGAGTAGAGGCGGCTAAAACTTTAGCTTTCTTATATAATAAACCTTTAATTGCCGTTAATCATTTAATTGGTCATATTTATGCGAATAATTTAGAAAGTAAAATGGAATATCCCTTGCTTGCTTTAATTGTCAGTGGGGGACATACTGAACTATTAATTATGGAAGATGATTATAAGTTTAAAAGACTCGGAGAAACCCAGGATGATGCAATTGGAGAAGCTTTTGATAAAGTTGCAAGAGTTATGGGGCTTTCTTATCCCGGGGGACCTAGTATTGAGGCCTTAGCTAAAACGGGTAAGCATACTTATGAATTACCTAAACCCGTAAAAGAACAAGATTATAACTTTTCTTATAGTGGCCTTAAAAGTGCTGTCATTAATTTGGTAAATAAAGAAAAAAAGCAAAAAAAAGAGATTAATAAAGCTGATTTAGCTTGTTCTTTTCAAGAAGTAGCTATTGATGAGTTAGTAAGAAAAGTAGAGTTAGCTTTAAAAAATACGAATATTAAAAAATTAGTTGTGGCGGGAGGAGTATCAGCCAATAAGTATTTGAAGGCAAAAATGGAAGAGTTATGTAAAAAATATCAAGCATCATTATTAATTCCAAGAATGCTTTATTGCACTGATAATGCAGCGATGATTGGGGCCGCAGCTTATCCTAAATACTTGAGGAAAGAATTTAGTGATTATAGCTTAGATGTAAGTAGTAGTGCGGATATTTGTAGTTAGTAGGTTTCTTTAAAAACTTTTTCAAAATCATTAATGATAATCTTTTTATTTATTTTACCTAATAAATAATCCGTAGATATATGAAATAATTTGGCATATTCAATTAAAAAAGTAGTACTAATAAGAATATGCCCTTTTTCATATTTGCTAATTAAACTGCGATTTAAAGATAATTTTTTAGCTAAATAAGCTTGAGTATATTTCTTTTTTAAACGTAGTTCTTTTAATCTTTGGTGAGATAAATTGCGGTTTATCTCTTTTTGATTGCCTTCATAATTTTTTTTGTTAGATAAACCTAAAGCATAATCAACGGAACAATTAAAATAAGCACAAAAAGTTATTAATCTTTTTAAGGGAATGACATCTAGTTCTAATTCCCAAAGGGAATAAGTACCTCTTTTA
This sequence comes from uncultured Bacilli bacterium, assembly GCA_944329205.1. Taxonomy (GTDB): domain Bacteria; phylum Bacillota_I; class Bacilli_A; order RF39; family UBA660; genus Caccenecus. Next base: position 19,795 of record CALVHY010000044.1, read on the forward strand.
ACACCCAAAAGTTTACTAACAGTAAATTGTTTGAGTTCATTTTCTTCGCGAATATCTTTTAATCTCATAATAAACCTCTCTTTTGACTTCTTATAAGAGTATTTTATTATGATTAGAATAGTTTTTCGGAAAAAGCAGTTTATATTCACAAAATTATTGATTTTTCATCAACAATATTATATACTAGAAATATATAGTAGACAAATACATGAGAGAAAAAAATGATAAGTTTTAACTAGTTTTGTCGAACGTAATGAAAT
>CALVHY010000045.1 GCA_944329205.1 uncultured Bacilli bacterium
ATATTATCTTGATACCATTCATCTACTCTTCCTTTAATCGTACTACTTGTTCCTAGTCCATGCACTTCATTTTCCGTGTACATATATCCTACATACATATTATTATTATACGAACCATTGAATGCACCTGTGCTAGATAATTGGGTACTTGTTCCTGTCGTACTTGTGCTTGTTCCATTATAGATGATTCTTACTGTACCATCACCATTAATCCTGATGATCCTCCAGTAGAATCCCGCAAACGAAAGCCAGTTTTCGGTTGTATTACCGGCAAAGTAATAACTGGTTCCATCTCCATCCGGTGCTTGGTATATCGTACCATTAGTATTTGTTGTTAATACCGATGAAAAGTTTGTTCTTTCTTGAATCGTTTTATCTGCTAATATTACTTCAGCTGCGGTTTGATTTGGCACTTCTGTTCCAGCAACTCTAAATGGATCATTAGCTGTTCCTGTTCCTTCTAAACTCAAGTTTTCTTTTAAATTTATAACGGGTTTAACACCCCAATCATAAGTTACAGTATTACTATGAATTCCACCGTCTGCATAAACAGAGAAAACATAAGCATTTGCAGCTGATGGAAAAGCTGATGGAGACATGGTCCAATAATATTGATTTGTATGTAAGTAATAATTAGTATTTTCTGTTCCATATACTCCGCCCGCATAGGCTACTTCATCCGCCGTGATTAGTCCGACCGGATAAGTTAAGGCTTTATTCCCTTCATTACTTTCTTTATAAGTGTAAAGATCGTTTTTAACATCACCGCATTTATATGACGGAGTTTTATTGGTTACTAGTCTATATCTTGCTCCATAATAGGTTGTCGTTGTTCCTGTTCCACCGGTATCATTTGGTGCTCCGGTAGAACTTGTTGATGATGTTCTATCGCCACAAAAACCTGTAGTTAAGGATATTTTGCTGCTATATTCATTATTATTAGCAATATTTTTTTCGTACCAATCATCTAATACGTTTTTAATAGTACTATTCGTTCCGAGTCCATGAACTTCATTTAACGCGTACTTATATCCTACATAGGCATTATCGTTACTTAAATCATTAAACACACTTACGTTGGATAATACAGAATCGATTCCGGTAGAATTTGCATTTTTCCCTTGATATATCAAACGAATGGTACCATCACCATTTATTCGGATAATACGCCAGTAGTATCCCGCAAAATAAAAGTAATTATTATCGACATCTCCCCGCCAATAATAGCTGGTTCCATAGTCATCTTCAGCCGTAAATATTCCTTCGTTAGTTGTGGCAGTTGTACTAAAATCAGGTGTACTTTCATTAACCGTATTTAATGATAATATATATTCTTTGGCGGCTTCATCTATCAGATCAAAATATAGGCTACATTTTACTACACCACTTTGCATACCTGTTAACTTCAAATTCCAATTAATACTATCAAAAGACAAATTTGTATCATCTGTGCAAACAGCTTCTTTAAATACATACCCTTCCCCCTTTGCAGGGATAGTATCTACGTTCTTATATTCATTATTTTCATCTTGAATATAGAAAGATAAACCGTTTAAATTATTATTAGTTAAAATTGAAGAATTCAATCTTCTTTCGTCGCCTTTTTGTAATGCTATGAATAAAAGCAAAAACAATATCGATAATGGCAATAATACTCTTATATACTTTTTCATTATATTGCTCCTTCTACTTTAAATGGATTAGATGCAGTTCCATCTCCAGTTAAAGTAATATTGGCCTTTAAATTTATAACTGGCCTGACGCCTCTTGGGGTATTTACTCGGGCATCGACAAACCAATCACCTAATCCAACAAAAAACACGAAGGTTTCAACACCATCAAAAGCAAGTGGTGACATGGTCCAATAATTATAGTTGGTATGTAAATAATATTCGGTGTTGCCTATTCCTATTACGTGTCCAGCATATACAGCTTCATCCATTGTTATTACCCCCACTGGATAAGTTAAGGCTTCGTTTCCTACTCCTGCGCCACTTACTGTATATAGATCACTATCATTCGCACAGTCATATGTTGGGTTTTTATTGGTTACTAGTCTCATATATGCTCCATAATATGTTTCGGTTGTTCCGGTACCAGTGCCACTGTAAAGACTTCGATCACCACAGAATCCCGTTGTTGGCGATATCTTGCTAGTGTAGTCTATGTTATTTGCTATGTTGGTTTGGTACCATGTATCTACTACCTCTTTTATGGTACTACTAGTTCCCAAACCGTGTACTTGATTTTGAGTGTACATGTATCCAACATACATATTATTAGTATAAGAACTATTGAAAACACTAGTACTTGACAACTGAGTATTACTTCCTGTTGTATTAGCACTTGTTCCGTTATAGATTATTCTAATTGTGCCATCACCATTTATGCGAATGATCCGCCAATAGAATCCGGCAAACTGTAACCAATTTTCGGTGGTTTTACCCGCAAAATAGTAGCTAGTTCCTTCTCCATCCGGGGCTTGGTATATGGTGCCATTGGTATTTGCTGTAAATATCGTACTAAAATCAGTTCTTGTTTGAATATCTTTGTCAGCTAATATCGTTTTTTGGGCTTTAAGATCATCAAAGTATAAATTACAAATGGTACCTCTAGTTACTAAGTTATCAACACTTAATTCCCATGTATCTTCGTTAAATGTTGCTGTTGCGTTATTATTGCATGTTATAGATTCTACATTCAATCCATCGTTTTGGTTTGGAAATGTATCTAATAGTTCATCATTATAATATGCTTGGATAATTAAATCTTGGCGATTAAAAGTAATCGTCCCGTTAATTAAAGGAAAAGATTCAGTTATGCGATATTTTGCTCTTGTGAAATTTAGGATTAAGGTTGTAATTAAAGCTATTACTAATATGCCTATAATGATATTTCTTGCTAAATGGTTCTTTTTTAGCGTTTCTATTTCCATATTATTTTCCTCTTTTCCCAAGCATATTATCACAAACTAAAGTAATATTCAGCACATTCGACAAAGGTTGTCAAAACTTATCAATTTATGATGTCTATTATCTACTTTATATCAATAATATACAATATCGTTGAGGATAAGTCAACATTTTTGTGATTATTTTTAACACATTATAAAATAAAGGAAGCATATGTGAAAGAATAGTTTCAAAAGAGAGTTGAAAACCATGAATGAAAATTTAACCGTTATTGAAAAAAGAATTAAAGCTTTAAGAGAAAGAATTGGTTATTCTCAACTAGAAGTAGCTAATTATTTAAATGTATCAAGAAGTTTGATTGCTTTATGGGAAAATGGGTTTGCTAATATTTCGTTAAAGCAATTAATGAAGATTAGTTATTTATATCAAGTATCCCTAGATTTCTTGTTAGGTATTGTTGATGATGTTGATAAATATTCGTATGAATTTAAAAAAGATATGGATTTAAAATATATTGGATCTAAATTAAGGGAAATAAGAAAAAAAGAAGGATTAACCCAAGATAGATTTGCGAAAAAGATCGATACAAAAAGAAGTAGTATTAGTTATTATGAAATTGGGAGAATGATGATTAGTACGGCTGATTTAAAACAAATATGTGAAACTTTTGGAATTAGTGCTGATTATATTGTTGGTAATTTAAAGAAGAATATTAAAAGA
>CALVHY010000046.1 GCA_944329205.1 uncultured Bacilli bacterium
AAGTAGTATTAGTTATTATGAAATTGGGAGAATGATGATTAGTACGGCTGATTTAAAACAAATATGTGAAACTTTTGGAATTAGTGCTGATTATATTGTTGGTAATTTAAAGAAGAATATTAAAAGAGCAAAAAAAGTTAAGCTGAAAACTAAAGACATAAAAGAAAAAATAGGCAATTAAAAAAGCTTTTTGACAAAGCTATTTAATAATGGATTCTAAGCCTAATTTGATCATGTCATTGAGTTTGGTTTGTCTTTCTTCTGGGGTTAATACGACTTTGGAAAACTTAGAGTCGGCAACCGTCATTAAAGTAGTGGCATCTACCCCTAAAGTATTTGCAACATGACATACACCAAAGGCTTCCATTTCCTCACCTAATATTTCGTAATTTTTAGGTATTCTTGCTAAAACTCTTTCATAATCAATATAAGGGCCATAAACATCCATGGTGGTGGTTGAACCATATAAAATATCCATGTTTAATTCTTGACTAGTTTTTAGAATCGTTTCATTTAAATCGCTACTTGCTTCAACAATATTTTCTTTATAATCATTGTAAGTATAAGCAAAATTAGATTCCGAATAGATGTTTTTAGTTAAGATAACATCACCAACTTGAGCTTTGGAACTAACCGCGCCACATGTTCCGATTCTAATGATTTTTTTGACCTTAAAGAAATGAATAAGTTCAAAAACGTAGATACTAGCACTAGGCATACCCATGCCATGAGCCATGATGGTTACCTTTGTGCCTTTATAAGTGCCAGTAAAGCCAAGCATGTTGCGAATACTGGTTACTAATTTAGCATCTTCTAAAAAATGATCGGCTATATACTTGGCTCTTAGGGGGTCTCCTGGCATTAAAACTAAAGAAGCTATATCAGCCTTTGCTTCAATATGAATGGGATTTTCACCGATAAACATATACATCACCTATTAATATGATACCATAAATAGACTGATCTATTAAGCTAATTCTTTTTTATTTGACACTTCTTTGTAAGATCAAGCGATCTTTTCTTTGATTTTCTCGATAAAAGGAAGTATTTAATTCTTCTAAATAGGTGCTAAAATAAGGAGTATCATCACATTTAGCTAAAACTAGAACATTACTTTTCAAATGATAAGATATAGCTAAATTAGCGATTAAAGATAAAGCATATTTAGCATCTTGTTCATACATTCTAGTAAAATCAAAGTTATATAAATAACTAAGATAGATTAGATAACTTGATAATTTTAAATTGTTTTTGGTTAACGGAATAATTTTATTTTTAACGGGACTTATAAGGGTAGTACGAGGAGTTAAAAAAAGATCATTTAAACTTAATGACGATAAAGTCTGATTATGAGCTTCTAGTAGTTTTAAGTCATGATCTAGGTGCATAATGTGAAGTAATTTAACCTTGGTTTTTAAAAGATGTTTTTCATCAATAAAAGTTTGTAATGATATGTCTTCTTTTGTTTTATTACTACATATGGTTTTAAATTTATCTTGCAAATTAATCGCTCCTTATAAACAAAGAATATGCAAGAATTGCTTATTTATGCATTAAATCATTTTCAATTTTTATTAAACGGTTGTATTTGGATATCCGTTCTCCTCGGGACATAGATCCTGTTTTAATAAAAGGAATAGATAACCCTACAGCAAAATCGGCGATAAAAGAATCAAGGGTCTCCCCACTGCGATGAGATATAATCATTTTAAAACCGTTTTTGCGAGCTAAAAGAATAGTTTTAATCATTTCGGTTACAGTGCCTATTTGATTAGCTTTTAATAAAATAGCATTCCCAGCCTTTTTTTGAATACCAATTTCTAAATACTTAGAGTTTGTAACAAAATAATCATCACCAACAAGCATTATTTTTTCACCAATTAACCGGGTGAGGACGGCAAGAGATTCAAAGTCGTTTTCATTGAAGGGATCTTCAATGCTGATGATAGGATATTTATTTACTAAAGTAATGTAATATTTAATTAATTCATCTTTAGTTAAAAGGCGATTATCAATTTTATAAGTTTCAGTATTTTGATCATATAAAGTAGACGCGGCAACATCAAGAGCTATAAATATGTCAACACCAGGAGTGTAACCACTTTTGGTTATAGCTTCCATGATTAAATCTAAAGCTAAATTGTTGTATTCTAAATTAGGAGCAAAACCGCCTTCATCCCCTACTGATGTGGTTAAATGTTGACTTTTTAAAAGATCTTTTAAAGTATGAAATATTTCACTGGCAGCACGGATCCGTTCACTCATGCCTTTAAGAGTGGGAACAATCATAAATTCTTGAATATCTAAGTTATTATCCGCATGCATGCCCCCATTAATTATATTAACCATTGATAGAGGCATGCTTACTTTACCACTAGATAAGTAAGCGTAAAGCTCTTTTCCTTCTGTTTTAGCTTGAGCTTTAATGCTTGCTAGGGATACAGCAAGTGTGGCATTAGCGCCAAGATGACTTTTATTTTCGGTATTATCTAAACTAATTAAAAGTTTATCAATCATCACTTGTTCTAATTCCTTGCCAATTAAATTATCTTTAATAATCGTATTAATGTTATTAACCGCTTTTAATACACCTTTACCATGATATCTTTTAGGATCATTATCCCTTAATTCCAAAGCTTCTTTAGAACCGGTTGAGGCCCCGGATGGGACTGATGCTGTAGCACTTAGACCATTATCGAGATAAATGGTAGCCTCAACTGTCGGATAACCCCTACTATCTAATATTTCTCTACCAATTAAATTTGTTATTTTAGCCATAAAACTTCACCTGCTTTTTATAAGTATACCAAATTATCGACGTTATTATCAATCTTTTTACACATTTAAACATTATTTTTTGACTTAATTTTACTATTTTGTTACAATTTAGATATGGTGAAGGAAATGGATAGAATTAATTATATTGAAATTAAAAAAGATAATTTGCTAGAAAATGTAAGGTTTATTAAAAATAATTATAAATATGATAATTATATTTTTGATGTTAGTAATAATGCTTTTTTTCATGGGATGTATTTAATAAATTATTTAAAAGATATAACTAATTATTTGTATGTTAATAACTTTGATGATCTGCGCTTAATTAGAAAGTATGATGAGAATATTTTGGTTATTTATAATGGTGAGGTTAGAGAAAGTAATGTTTATGATTTAATTATGAATAATGCAATTGTGGTTATTCATGATATAGATACTTTAAAAAAAATAAAAGAATTGAAAATCAAGGATGAATTAAAGATTTTATTTTATATTGATCCTCAAGGTTTTTATGGTATTAATAAAAGACAAGATATTTTGGATTTTTTAGAAGATGATTACAAATATTTTAAATTATGGGGAATTATGGCTAATATCCAGGAAAAAGATTATGAAGAATTTAAATATATTATTAAACCTTTAACTAATTTGAAATTGATGATATTAAATCATGAGAATGATAAAAGAAAGATTCATAATTCTAATGCTTTATTACTAGATTATTCATTATATGGAATTAATGGGGATAAAAAAGGAATATTTTTAAAAAAAGAAAAGCCTTTAAAACAAGTTTTTATATTTCATTCAAAAGTAATAAATATAAAAGAAGAAAAGCATAATAAAAAAGAAAAATATATAGCAGTTGTTCCTTTGGGAGAATATCAAGGGATGAGAAAAGAAATTAAAAAAGTTTGGATTAATAAGCGAAGTTATGCTGTTTTTAAAGTTATGAAGGATGCTACTTATATAATTGTTGATAAAGATGTTAAAAAGGATATGAATGTAGAAATTACTTCGGAAAATAACCCTTTGGAAAATTATTTTGATGATACTATAAATTATTTTGGTTTATTTAATCTGAATATGCCTATTGTATATGATAATTATGTCCTTGAAAAAACATTAATTTATTAAAAAAAGATGTCAAAAAGTTATTGACATCTTTTCGCATTAATGATATATTAAATTACGTCAATGGCACAGGGGCGCTTAGCTCAGTTGGTTAGAGCACCTGCCTTACAAGCAGGGGGTCATAGGTTCGAGTCCTATAGCGCCCACCATTGTTTTTTTTGCCGA
>CALVHY010000047.1 GCA_944329205.1 uncultured Bacilli bacterium
CTGTGGTAACTTTAAGGCCGATCACTTTTTTCTTCTTTCCAAGATAAGTGAAGAAAGAATTTAAAAAATCACTTAAAAATATTTCTTCTTTAAAGATATATTTAAAACAAATATCATCAGTTAGAGCGTAATTTATTGGCATATAAATTTTCCTTTCCGGGGAAATAATAGCAAAGGAAAAGGATAAAGTCAAATGAGCAAATTGATATATTTGGCTAGGGAATTTAGGATAATTGGCCAAGGAAATTAAGGGGTTTTACTAGGGAAATTGAGGTAATTAGTAAATTTTTAAAAAATGTAGTGCTAGTAAAAAAAGGGGTTTTATGTTATTATATTTACGGTGATTGGCATGTTTGTAGATGAAATAACAATTAAAGTTGTAGCAGGTAAAGGCGGAGATGGATGTACTTCTTTTCGAAGGGAAAAATTTGTTCCTATGGGTGGACCTGATGGCGGAAGTGGAGGCCGAGGGGCAAATATTATTTTTCAAGTAGATGAAGGTTTAAAAACATTGGTAGATTTAAGATATAAAAAAATCATAAAAGGACAAAAAGGCGAAAATGGAAAGGGCCAAAACAGAAATGGAGCTAATGCTAGTGATGTAGTGATCAAAGTTCCGGCAGGTACGACGGTAATAGATTCAAGTACTAATTTAGTTATTGCGGATTTAGTGGGTGATGTTAAAGAGGCTATCGTGGCTAAAGGCGGCCGTGGGGGCCGAGGAAATGTGGCTTTTCGAACACATAATAATACGGCCCCAAAATTTAGTGAACTGGGAGAGCCGGGAGAAGAAAAAACTTTAAAAGTTGAACTTAAAATGATCGCTGATGTAGGGTTAATCGGATTTCCAAGTGTAGGGAAATCAACTATATTATCAATGATAAGTAAAGCAACACCAAAAATTGCTAAGTATCATTTTACGACCCTTTCACCTAATTTGGGGGTAGTTAAATTACAGGATGGTAGAAGTTTTGTTATGGCTGATTTACCTGGGTTAATTGAAGGAGCTTCTTTGGGTGTTGGCCTTGGTCATAAGTTTTTACGGCATGCGATGCGGACGAAAATATTAGCTCATGTTATTGATATGGGTGGGGAAGAAGGAAGAAATCCGGTAGAAGATTATCAAGTTATTCGAAAAGAAATAGAAGAATACAGTGAAAAATTAGCTCGAAAAAAAGAAATTGTTATTGCCAATAAAATGGATTTAGAAGGAGCTATAAAAAATTTAGAAGAATTTCATAGGGCTTATCCTAACCTTGAAATAGTAGAAGTAAGTAGTGTAAATAATACCGGTTTTTCGAAATTAATTTTATTACTTGCAGATACACTTTTAGAAATAGATGATAATGAGTTATATCAAGAAGATGAGATGGAAGGCCATGTTATATATAAGTATGAAAATAAAAAGCCTTTTAAGATAACAAAAGTTGATGATGTTTGGGTCTTAGAAGGAGAAGAGTTAGAGAAGTTATTTAAAATGACGAGGTTTGATGAGGCCGAAGGAGTGCTTAGATTTGCCCGAAAATTAAAGGGAATGGGCGTTGATGAAGAACTACTTAGATTGGGAGCTAAAGAAGGGGATGAAGTTCAAATAGAGGATTATATTTTTGAATTTAAAGAATAAAATTTAGTCTTCTCTAAATATGAGAATGGTGCCTATTTTGATTTTTTGACTAGCTTTTTTGGGTAATTCCAAAATGCTAGTTTTTTTGCGACTATGATTAATTTTGATAATTTTATTTTTAGGTAAGTTTTCGTATTTATAGATTACTTCATTATTTTCATCAAGGCCGATAACATCAATATTTTCTTTCATGAAAAAAGTGTGGATAGAATTACATCTTGGAAAAATAAGGCCATAAGTAATTTCCTTTTTTCCCATTAAGCCAAATAGTCTTTTTAAAAATGTATTGGCTATAAAGATAGGATAGCTTTTTTGAGGCGTATTTAAAGTCATTAGTATCACCTAATAAATTATAGCATAATTCAGGAAATATATACTAATTTTTCATTAATAAATTGACTTTTAAGACAATTTATTATATCATTATTTATGATAAGGGTGGAAAGTTATGAATAGGAAAGGCCAGGCTTTAGTTGAATATATTCTTATAATAGCATTAATAAGTGTGATTGCCATTGCGCTTGTTAATTATTTTGGTGGTTATTTGAAAGATGCCATTACTAAGACAAGTTGTGGTTTGGTAGATGAGGAATATATTAAGGGAGATAAACCTGGCGAAGGATATTGCAGTGGGGATGAGGATGCCCAGGAAAGTGAGCCTTAAGATGAAGTTTAGGAATAAAAAGGGGCAAGCATTAGTCGAATTTGTAATTATCATGCCTATTTTTCTACTACTTGTTTTAGGGGTTATTGATATTGGGAAAATTTTATATAACCAAACTAAATTAGAAGGAGCTTTGGGAGAAGTTATTCTTTTGGCGGATCAGGGAATGGCTGAGGATGAGATATTAGAAAATTTAGATTTAAATGATACGCATTTAGTAGTAGAAGAAGAAGGAGGTTTTAGAAAATATCATCTTTTTAAAGAAATTGATATTGTGACACCGGGGCTTAATTTAATATTTGGTAATCCTTATGAAATAGATGTTAGTAGGAGTATTATAGATGAATAAAAAAGGGCAAACTTTAGTGTTATTTGTTATTTTAATACCTATTGTTTTAGGGCTTAGTGCTTTAGTTATTGATGTTGGTTATATTGTTAAGGAAGAAGTAAAGTTAAAAGAAGTAAGTAAATCAATTATTAGAGATGTTTTTGATAAAGGAAATGAAGAAGAGATTAGAGAGATGTTTTTAGAAAATGATATGACGGTAGATAATTTAGAGATTTTTTATGATACAGATCGTATTAGAATAAAAAACGAGGAGGAAATTGATAGTATATTTGGGAAGATCATCGGAATAGATTCTTATCAAATAAAAGTTGATATAACTGGGTTTAAAGAAAATGATAAAGTAATATTTGAATAAAAGGGATGATTATGATGAGTAATAAGGGTAAGAGTATTTGTGTGTTTTCAGCGAAGGGTGGAGTTGGCAAGACAATTATGACCCTTAATTTAGCTGGTATTTTTGAGATGCTTAAGAAAAAAGTGTTAATTATTGATTTTGATTTGACAGGTGGCGGGATTAGTGCAGCTTTAAATGTGGCAAGCAATAAAAATGTATATCATTTTGCTTATGATTATAATAATAATCAGTATCGGGATTTTAAAAATTATGTGACAAAATATGATGATTATATTGATGTTTTAGCTAGTCCGAAAGATCCTAGACAAGCTTTAAAGATTGATGCTAAGTATGTCGAGATTATTTTAGATAAAGCCGTGTTTAATTATGATGTTGTCTTAATTGATACGACCCATGATTTAACAGACTTTAATGTTTTGACTCTTGATCTTGTTCAGTATATTTTGTTTTTAGTTACTAATGATCCCCTAGACCTTAAAAATATGCGAAGTTTAATCTCCGTTTTTAAGGATACTAGTGTTCATAATTATAAAGTAGTATTAAATGAAAGCGTACATCCTTTTAAAAGTTATTTTGGTATTTATGATATAAAAAATATTATTAAAGCTAATATTGATTATGTTTTGTCAAAAGATTTTTATATAAAAAATATTGATACTTTTATTATGAATGGAAAAATTATTACCCTAGATACGAAAGCAGCTAGTGTTTTTGCTAAAGATTATACAACACTTATGGGTATATGTACCGATTTATGGGAGGGGGAAGAAGATGAAAACGCTTAGAGATGCTTTTGATGTTAAAGTTAAACAAAAAAGGCAAGACATCTTAAATGATTATGAAATATTTCCCGATAAAAAATTACTTGATAAACTTAGAACGGAAATTACCCAAAATTTAATTGATAATGAAATGCCTAGTAATGTTTCACTTAATGAGTGGATTAATGAAGAAATTGATAAAACGATTGAAGGATATGATTTAACTAATTTAGAACGTAGTCATTTGTTTAATTTGATTGATAATGAAATTAATGGGTATGGGCCGATTTCAGAACTCTTAGAAGATGATAATATTACCGAGATTATGATTAATAGTCCGCGGGAAATATATATTGAGATAGATGGACAATTAGTTAAAGATGATAGTGTATCTTTTATTAATGATGAACATATTATTAGGACAGTGCAAAGACTTATTGAGCCGATGGGAAGAACAATTGATGCCAGTACGCCGATGGTTGATTCAAGACTAGCAGATGGTTCAAGAATCAATGCGGTTATTCCTCCTTTATCAACTAAAGGACCTGTAGTTACTATTCGAAAGTTTAGAGAAGATATGACTAATATTGATGAGTTGATTAGAATAGGTACACTTACTCCTTATATGGCCCGGTTTTTAGATGCGGCCGTAAGAGGAAAATTAAATATAATTGTCTGCGGCGGAACGGGTAGTGGAAAGACAACACTTTTAAATATTTTAAGTGGTTTTATTCACGATAATGAGCGAATTATTACAATTGAAGATGCGGCGGAATTAAGACTTAATCAACCGCATGTAATAAGCCTGGAAACAAGAGTGGTAAATTATGAGGAGAGTGGGGAAATAACAATTAGAGATTTAGTTATTAACTCTCTTAGAATGCGACCAGATCGGATAATTGTAGGAGAGGTAAGAGGTAGTGAAGCTTTTGATATGCTTCAAGCGATGAATACAGGACATGATGGATCTTTGACTACTTTGCATGCGAATAGTCCAGCGGATGCTTTAAATAGACTAGAGACAATGGTTTTAATGGGAGGTTTGGATATTCCAATTAAAGCGGTTAGGGAGTATATTATTAGTGCGATTGATGTTATTGTTAATATTGAGAGAATGAGTGATGGTAGAAGAAAAGTTACAAGTATTTGTGAACTTGAAAATATGAGTGACGGGGAAATTAAATTAAAAGAAATATTTGCCTTTAAACAAAAGGGATTGACTCTTAAAGGGGAAGTAGATGGAGAATTTATTTTGTATGAAGGAATACCGAAGGTGATTAGGAAAATTACGTCACGGGGAATTAATGATTTGGATGATATTTTTTATCAATGATTAGAAAGAGTGGTGAATTATGGACGGAGTTAGATTATTACAATTTATATTAATACTTATTCCTTTAAGTGTTGCTATTTATCTTTTTCGTCTTTCAAGAACACTACGATTAGAAAAAAGACTAGCGGATTTTGCGATAACTTCGGTTAAAGAAGATGAAGTATCTTTCTTTGATAAAATAGGGGGTTATAGTTGGAAGATAATTCGTAAATTAAGTAAACTACTAAAAAAATCAGCTGTTTTAAGAAAATATGGGGAAAAATATGATAAGTTTATTTTGTTTGATAAAAGAGATTTAAAAGAAGGAATTGATTATGTAACTATAAAGTTTTTATTAAGCTTTTTGGTTTTCTTCCTTGGGGTTATTAGTTTAATTATGTATTATCAAGATTTTGAGATAATGATTTTAATACTGGTAGCAGTTATAGCCTTTTTTATACCTGATCTATATTTAAATTTAAGCTTTAATCAAAAAAGAAAGAAAATTAAAGATGATTTACTTAAAGCAATTATTATTATGAATAATGCTTTTGGTAGTAATAAAAGTATTATGCAAGCAATAGAGATTGTTAAAACGGAACTTGATGGGCCGATTCAAGATGAGTTTGAAAAGATTTATTTGGATATTACGTATGGACTTAGTTTAGATGTAGTATTTAAGCGGTTTTATGAACGGGTTAAAATTGATGATATTAAATATATTACTTCTTCTTTAAACCTTTTAAATAAAACTGGTGGAGATATAATTAGAGTTTTTTCAAGATTAGAAAAGTCAATATTAAATAAAAAGAATTTGGAAAATGAACTTAGAAGTTTAACTAGTTCAAGTAGATTTGTTTTTCGTTTTTTAGGAGTTTTACCAATTGTTTTAGTTTTAATAATATTAGCTTTAAATCCTGATTATTTTAAGCCTCTTATCGCCTCTTTGGGAGGAATTATGGTTTTATTAATTATTATTTTACTATATATTTTGTATATTTTGGTTATTCGACGGATGCTTGAGGTGAAATTATGAATTGGGGTTTGTTTATAAAGATATATCCTAAAAGAACGATTGAAAGGGTAAATGCTAAAGTTAAATTGCTGGGAAATACTCGTTTTAGTTCGATTAGTATTTTAAATAGTAGAGTACTCATGGCTTTAATTTTATTTGTGGTTTTGTTGTTAAGTTCAAGTATAGGCTATATTTTAGCGCCAGTTGGGGCTGTTTTAATCTATTTTTTAAGTGAAAAGATATTACTTGATTATCCGATTAAAAGAAGGACTAAAAAATTAGAAAAAGAAGCACTATTTTTCTTTGAAGTGTTATTATTAACGCTTGAGGGAGGAAGAAACTTGAGACATGCGCTTAATTTAACGGCTAATAATGTTGATTCGGAAATATCAGAAGAGTTTAAGAAAACTTTGGCCGAAGTAAGTTATGGGAAAAGTTTAAATGAAGCTTTAAATGATATGAAAAAAAGAATACCTAGTGAGGTAATTAATAATGCTATTTTAAATATGGTTGAAGCTAATATGTTTGGCAGTAGTATTAAAGATTCAATGGTAAATCAAATTGATTATTTAAGACAAAAACAAATGCTTGATGTTAAAGCTTATATCAATAAATTGCCGATGAAAGTTAGTATTATTAGTGTTTTGTTTTTTGTGCCAATTATGATGCTTATTATTCTTGCTCCGGTTTTGATTCAGTATTTAACGGGATAAGCTTGATTAAATTTTTAAGGGTTATTTCATCGATAAAGTGTTCTAATTTTTCAACTTGTTCTAATTTAAAATCATCTTGGTTTAGATATTTTAAAAATTGTTCTAAAAAATGATGACGATAATAAAGGTACGATCCTATTTGAAAACCGGATTTGGTGAGAACTATTTGGTTATTTTCGACATTTATTAAGTTTAAGTTTTTGAGTTTACTAATCATCTTGCTGCAAGATGATTTTTTGATGTTTAAGTTTTTGCTTAAAGAAGTAATAGTTATAGGATTATCTTGCGTACGGTAAATCATTTCAAGATAATCTTCCATGGGGTAAGTAATTTTGTTTTTTTGATGTAAATAATTTGTGAGCGTGTAAAAATTATCGTTCATAATAACCAATTCCTCGTCTAAGTCATATATTACATTAGTTGTTAGTTTAGGGAAACTAATATATTTTATGAAGGAGAAATTAATTTATGATGACTTTAGATAAAATAGATTTAGATAAAGAGGTTATGATTAAACAAGTAAAAAAGGAATGCTTGCTTAAAAGAAGATTATTAGATCTAGGTTTTGTTCCTGGAGAGATTATTAAATGTGTTTTAGTTAGTCCTTTTAAAGATCCTAAAGCTTATAAAATTAGGGGTAATGTTATTGCTTTAAGAAATTTAGATGCCAAAAAGATTGAGGTGGAGTATGAAAGAAATTAAAGTTGCTTTAATAGGGACTCCTAATGTTGGTAAATCAACAATTTATAATACCCTTACTAAAAGTCATGAACATACGGGTAATTGGCCGGGGAAGACGGTGGGAGTAAGCCGGGGAGAATGTGTATTTGAAGGGATAAAATATGTTTTTTATGATTTACCAGGGACTTATTCTTTAATTAGTAAATCTAAAGAAGAAGTAGTAGCAACCGATTTTATTTTGTTTGCAAATTTTGATGTGGCTGTGGTTGTGTGCGATGCTACGAGTTTGGAAAAAGGAATTTATTTAGCTTTACAAACTAAAGAGATATGTAAAAGAGTGATTGTGTGTATTAATTTAATTGATGAAGCTAAAAAGAAGGGAATTCAAGTTGATTATGAATTGCTTGATGAGAAAATAAAAAGTTCGGTTGTTTTAGTTAGTGCCCGGGAAAATGTCGGGTTAAGAGATCTTCTTCTTCAAATTAGAGAATCTAAAGAAAGTGATTATTTAGATATTGATTATGGCATTTTAAATCCTTATATTCATGAAGTAGCTAGTAAAATAAAAACTAATAAATATAATCCCAAATGGATAGCTTTAAAAATACTGGAAGGTAATCAATATTATGTTGATAAGTTTAAAAAATTAGGTATTGAGGCTAAAAAACAAGAGGATTTTAATATCGATGTAAATTTGGAAGTTGCCATGAAAATGCTTAAACGGGGTAAAGAAATACTAAAGGATGTTGTAAGTTATCATAATAATGATTATGAAAAAAAAGAGAGAAAAATAGATAAAATACTTACTAGTAAAATATGGGGAATCCCCATTATGCTTTTAATACTTTTTGTAACATTTTATATTACAATTGTTGGGGCTAATTATCCATCTAGTTTTTTATTTAGCTTTTTTGCTTCTTTAGAAGAAGTTATAACGAGCTTTTTAGAAGTATTAAAATTTCCTGATTTTCTTGTTAGTTTGCTTGTGGATGGAGCTTATAAAACACTTTTTTGGGTAGTATCAGTAATGTTGCCCCCAATGTTGATCTTTTTTCCCATGTTTACTTTTTTAGAAAATTTGGGAGTATTACCGAGAATTGCTTTTAATATGGATAGAGCATTTAGTAAGTGCCAGGCTTGTGGGAAACAAGCTCTTACTATGTGTATGGGCATAGGTTGTAATGCAGTTGGGGTTACAGGAGCTAGAATTATTGATTCGAAAAGAGAACGATTAATTGCTATTTTAACGAATGTATTTATGCCTTGTAATGGAAAATTTCCTAGTTTAATTGCCATTATTACTATTTTTTTCGTAGGTTTAAATAAAGAATATGGAAGTTTAGTTTGTGCGGGGATACTTACGGGATTTCTTTTCTTGGGTATTTTTCTTACTTTTTTTATCAGCTTTCTTTTGTCAAAAACGATTTTAAAGGGGGAAGCATCTCATTTTACTTTAGAGTTGCCACCTTATCGGATGCCTAAAGTAGTGGATACTATTATATATAGTATCAAAGATAGAGCTTTATTTGTTTTGGGACGAGCGATAAGTGTAGCTTTGCCTGCAGGAATACTTCTTTGGTTTATTGCTAATGGGCATATTAAAGGGACCTCTATTCTTACATATTTGGTACAATTTTTAAATCCCTTGGGAGTTGTTTTGGGGCTTGATGGTGTAATTTTGCTTGCTTTATTGCTTGGCTTTCCAGCGAATGAAATTGTTATGCCTATAATGCTTATGGGCTATTTGAGTACGAATACTTTAGTGGAAATGGATAATTTAAATGTTTTAAGAGATATACTTGTTAATAATGGGTGGACAGTTAAAACCGCATTGTGTTTTATAACACTTTTTCTTTATCGCTTTCCTTGTTCAACAACTTTACTTACCATCTATAAAGAAACAAAAAGTAAATTTTATACGTTTTTAAGTGTAGTTATTCCTTTAGGGGTGGGGATTATTTTGTGTTTAATTATTAATTTTATTTTCTCATAGGAAAATAAAAGCTAGAAAATGTCAATATATTTTCCTGTGAGAAAATATATTGACTTATTTGTTTAATTGTGTTATATTATGTTTGAAGGTGAAATTATGATTAAAAGAAAATTATATTTAAATAGAATAAGAGAGTTTTATCATTCAGATTTAATTAAAGTTTTAACAGGAATTAGAAGATGTGGAAAATCTACTCTTTTGAAACAAATTATTGAAGAAATTAAAGAAGAGGGAATAAATGAAAATCATATTATATATATAAATTTTGAAGATGTAGATTTTTCTTACATTCAAACTTACTTAGATTTAAATAAATATGTTAAAGAAAAAATTGATGATGAAGAAAAGTATTATTTGTTTTTTGATGAAGTTCAAATGGTTTCAGGTTGGGAAAGAGCGATTAATTCGTTTCGGGCTACTTTAAATGTTTCGATTTTTGTAACTGGTTCTAGTTCAAAATTGTTATCGGGGGAACTTGCTACTCTTTTATCAGGAAGATATGTTACTTTTAAAATTGCACCTTTTTCTTTTAAAGAAGTGGTGCAATTAAAACAGATAAGTGATAAGCGAGATATAGAAGATGCTTTTAATGATTATTTATTATGGGGAGGACTTCCACAAAGATTTGAGATCCATTCTTTAGATGGGATGAAAACATATTTAAGAGACGTTTTTGATGCTATTGTTTTAAAAGATATTGCCAAAAGACATAATGTTAAAAATGTTAATTTATTTGGTAGAGTAGTAGAGTTTTTAGTTACGAATCCTGGTCAAAGCTTCTCTACGACAAATATGGTGAAAGCGTTTGAAAAAGATGGAATTCCTGTATCTACTAAGACAATTTATCAAAGTTTAGATTATGCTGAGGAAGCTTATTTGATGGAGAAAATATCGGCTTATGATATGAGAGAAAAAAGAATATTAGCGCGAAAAGATAAGTATTATTTGACTGATCTAGGTTTAGGGCAAATTTTAAATGTAAATAAAAAAGCTCAATTTGGAGCTTATTTGGAAAATATTGTTTATAATGAATTAGTAGCTAGAGGTTATAATGTAAGCATTGGTAATAATAATGGGAAGGAAATTGATTTTATAGCTACGAAGCATAATAGTTTAGAATATTATCAAGTATGTTTTACCTTAGCTGATGAAGAAACTAAAGAAAGAGAATTTGGAGCATATGATAATATTAAGGATAATTATCCTAAGTATATTATAACTACTGATAAGCTTGATTATTCTTGGTCGGGAATTATTCATAAGAATATTATTGATTGGTTACTTGAAAATTAATTTACACTCTAAATTACTTTAGAGTGTAATTTTTAGGAAAATGTATTATAATAATGGTGTGATTAGTTATGTTTGATGCAATTGATACATTTATTGAGACAACACTAGGAAGTTTAGGAGTTTTAGGACCAATCGTGGGCTGTTTATTTATTTTAGTGGAATCGATGGTGCCAGTTTTGCCCTTATTTGTTTTTATTACGCTTAATTTTTTGGCTTTTGGGAATTTTTGGGGGTTTGTTATTTCTTGGATTTTTACTTGTATTGGCTGTTTTATTTCTTTTATGTTATTTAGAAGGAAAGTTCAGACTTGGTTATTTAAGCGGATTAAGAAAAAGGGAATTGTTAGTGAAGAGACAATTGATAAGATTACAAATTTGAAGTTTGAGGCTTTAACCACAATTATAGCGGTTCCTTTTACCCCGGCCTTTTTAGTTAATATTGCTGCTGGTTTATCAAAGATGAGTGTTAAAAAGTTTGGGGGAGCTTTATTAATTGGAAAAATATTTTTGGTTCTCTTTTGGGGGCTTGTGGGAACAAGTTTGATTGAAAGTATTAGACATCCCATTAATTTGGTTAAAGTTGGTATACTACTTATTTTAGCTTATATAGCTAGTAAAATTGTTAGTAAAAAATTTAAAATAGAATAGAGGTATATTATGGAATATGTTATATTGGGATTGTTGGTTGGAGCAATTATTTTACTTTTTTTAAACTTATTTAAAAAAAATAATAATATAGAAGTAGTGGATAGGTTAAGTAAGCTTGAGTTATCAGTAGTTAAAGAAATAAGTGAGTTTAAAATTAACTTTGCAAATGATTTACGTAAAGATTTTGAGGCTTTAGATGAGAAAGTAGAAAGAAAGTTATCGGAGATTAATAATCGGGTTACGGAGAGATTAGATCAAAATTTAGATAAGACAAATAAAACATTCCAAAATGTTTTAGAAAGATTATCCAAAATAGATGAGGCTCAAAAAAGAATTGATGGGCTAGGGGAAGATATTATTTCTTTACAAAGTATATTAACGGATAAGAAAACAAGAGGAATCTTTGGTGAAGTTAATTTGCAGTTTATTTTAGAAAATGCCTTTGGGGGTTTAAAAACAGGTATATATGATTTACAACATAAGATGAGTAATGGGGCTATTGCTGATGCTTTACTTTATGCACCAGCACCTTTGGGAACCATTGCTATAGATTCGAAATTTCCTTTAGAAAACTATGAGAAAATGACGAATAAAGTGCTTAGTAAAGATGAGAGGGCAATGGCAGAAAAACAATTTAAAATTGATTTAAAAAAACATATCGATGCGATAGCAAGTAAATATATAATACCAGGAGAAACAAGTAATGAAGCTATTCTTTTTTTACCAGCAGAAGCTATATTTGCAGAGGTTAATGCTTATCATGCAGATATATTAAATTATGCTTATAATAAAAAAGTGTGGATAACTAGTCCGACAACTTTAATGAGTACACTGACAGTTATTGAAATGATTTTAAAAAATATGGAAAGAGATAAATATGCTAAAATTATTCATGAAGAATTAAATAAATTAGCTGTTGAATTTGCAAGATATAAAGAAAGATGGGAAAAATTAGCAAGAAATATTAATACGGTGTCTAAAAGTGTGGAAGAACTTAATACAACAAGTGATAAGATTACGAAAAGGTTTGATTCAATTAATAAAGTTGAAGTAGATAAATTAACAAAAGAAGATAAGGAATTATTAGTACATGAATAAAAACAAACAACTGAACTTAGGAGTCTGTAAATAAATTTGTGTAAAGTCGATCCTTTCTATGGTATTATAGAAATATAAAACTAAGGAAGGATTTTTTGAATGAAAGAAAGTAAAAATAATGAAATAGTAAAACATATATTAGATAAT
>CALVHY010000048.1 GCA_944329205.1 uncultured Bacilli bacterium
CAAATAAAACCTATCTTTGTTAAATTTTTATCTTTTCATTTCTAATTTTATCTTATCAATATATTGTTCTTTATATTTTTCTAAGCACTCATCTACATTAAACCAATATACATTAGTAAGGGTACCATCAGAAGGATCAATCTCTGTTCTTTCAAGTACTCCCCCTAAAGCTTGCATTGTCCTATCAGATGCTATATTATTCACATCACCATCAAGCATAACTCTATCTAATCCTAATTTTTGTGCTTCTATAAGGCCTAAATACAAATTAATTTTATTATATCCTTTTCTTCTTTCCGTTGGTCTTATACTATAACCAATATTTCCACCAAATTGTTTCATTTCCTCTGTTAAATTCCAACGAATATTAATAGTACCGACAATTCTATTATCATTTTCTCTAATTAGCAAAAATGTTTTTGCAGGGCATTTTCCTAATTTTCTCGCATAATCTTCATATTGCATATTTAAACATCTATCTAGTGCTTCTAAAAAAGTATATCCTTCTAATATTTTATCTAATGATCCAGCACCATTGATATCAGAACGATATAAAACAAATTCATTAATATAGTCGATAATCTCATCTTTTCTCTTTATTGATGGTTCTTCTAAATAAAACTTCTCCATATTTTCTCACCTCTAAATAGCTTCAAATATAATTCTAAAAGCAGCATCATAGTGTTTTTTTAACTTAGTATCAAGATGATTATATTTGTTTTGAAGCATTTCCTTAACACATTCACGACATTCATTATAGCTTAATTGATATTCATGCAAAGCGATAAAATAAAAGATAGTAATATTATGAAACATAGAAATAATATCAGCATTCCTAACACACCATTCTTCTTTGGATAATCTAATACTTTTATCTAAATCGCCACTATGATATAAAATACATTTTTTTACTTTTTCTATTTTTCCAAGATCATATCCTTCTTTTAATAAAAATTCTTCAGCAACTTCCTAACCAACGACATTATGTGATTCATTTTCACGAAGTTCTAATACTTTCGCTACATCATGAAGAATAGCACTAATTTCTACTATTTCTAAATCAGCCTGAACTTCTCGGGCTAAATCCAAAGCTATTTGCACAACATACTTCACATGATTATCCCAATAATTATACCCACTTTTCTTTTCATGCTTATTAGATATTTCTATAAAATATTCTTGCACTTTATCAATCATAAACAATTCTCCTCTAACAAATAATTAAGCTCCCATAAAGCATTTTTATTGCTATCCCAAGTAAGTCTTTTCATTGCTTCCTCAAAACTTAACCATTCCATTTTCGTGTGTTCACAAGATAATTTAATCTCTTCATTAGTTACATCAATTCCAAAAGCATGTTCATAAATTAGATAAATATTTTTGCCCCATAAAAATTTTTTCGTAACAAACTCTACAGGAATAGTACAAATAGATTTTAAAAGAATTACGGGTGCATTATAACTTATTCCAGCTTCTTCATAAGCTTCTTTGGCATGCTTCTAAAAAAGTCTCATCATCTTCTACTCCACCAGCTATTCCTTGCCATCTTTCGTGTTTACCCACTCTACAAAAAATACCATATACATATTTTCCACTTTCATCCTTCTTAAAAGGAAAAGCTAAAATTTGATGTGGTTGTCTCATCATTTTCACCTAATTTCTAGTAATAACACTATTTTTTTAAGCTTCTAGCAACACCTTTATCTAGCAAAGGACTAAGAGATTTTGTAATTGTACCACTATAATTTATTATTAATTCATGCATTGCTCTTGTAATTGCAACATATAATAATTTTTGATCAATTGCCGATTCAGTATAATTTATGTTGTTGGCATTACTTAAAATAATAGCATCAAATTCTAACCCCTTTGATAAATAAGAAGGTATAATACTTAATCCCCCGTTATATTCTTCTTTATCTTCGGTAATTTTATTAATATTTAAATTAACTTTTTTAAGCATTTTATAAACCTTTTCTGTTTCTAAATCATCCTTACAAATTATACCTATGGTCTGATATCCTTTTTCCAAAAGTTTATTTATCTGATTTACTAAAATAAATGACATATCACCCGCTTCAATTTGATATACATCAATTTCATCACCTTCTCGAGCTATGCATAAAGATGGTTTATAATTTAATGAACCTAAAACTAAATTAGAAACATTTGAAATTTGCAAAGTTGTACGATAGCTTTTATCCATATTTAATAAAACAGCTTGAGAATCAAATATAGAATTATTTAATTTATCCCAACTCTTTACAGATTTGTAGTCATATATGGATTGATGAATATCTCCAAAAATATCAAAAGTACATTTAGGAAATAATAATTTTAAGATAACATATTGATTTTCACTTAAATCTTGCGCTTCATCTATAACTAGATGTGTAAATGAATTGTAATTTTTTGTTCCATTTAACAAATAATTGATATAAACTAACACTGTTAAATCTTCGGAATCCACTATTTTTTTAGATAATTTTTCTAAAGTATATTGTTGTAATTGCTTAATATCAACAGGAGCATTGGGATAAATTCTATCAAAATTTTCTATAAAAACACGATACAAAGCAAGAGGACTAATTTTTGAAAAGTCAAAATATTTTTTTACAGTTTTGATACAACCCTTTTTTAGATCGGCTTGTATTGAATTAGTTAATTCTATAATTTCCTGTCTTCTAGGATCATCCTTAGCTAAACTCAAAAATTCTTCTCGATAGCTAAGCCAAATTTCATGGCTTAAATCATCTGATCGATTCTTAACATCATTAACTATAAACTTAATTAAAGTATCAATTTTTGATTTATAACTAGAATTTTTGTGATTAGTTTTACAGATAGATTGCAATCTTTCTTTATTACATAATACCATACTATTATAAACAATATCGTTTTGCAAATGCCTAGATACATATTCTAAAATAAAATTATCCAAACACTTTAAAAACATAGGCGTACTTTTAAAATGAATAATATTAGAATCAATTTTATTTTCTAAAACATCCTTTAAAGATGAATTATGACTATATACCTTAACTTTACAGTTAATATTTTCTAACGCAAGTTCTTCAAACGTACTTTGATTTACACCCCTAATATCCAAATTTGGCAACAAATCAGAAATATAATTTAAAAAATATTTATTAGGACCCAAAATCATAAAATTAGATGCTTTTATTTGTTTAGCTTCATTATATACAAGATATGCTATTCGATGTAAAGCAACTGTAGTCTTACCGGAACCAGCCGCCCCCTGGACTATATAATTTTTGCTTATAGGATTTCTAATAATTGTATTTTGTTCTCTTTGAATAGTAGCAACAATAGTTCTTAATCTAGAATCAGCATTCTCACGTAAATACTTCATCAAAATACTGTCATTAGATAGTGTATCTTGCTCATCAACCGACTTTAAAACTCCATTTTGAATAGCAATTTGTCTTTTTCCTAAAATTTTTCCTCTAACTTTTTGACCATTAGAGATATATTCAGCCTCTCCTATATTATAATCATAATACATAGAACAAACTGGACTTCTCCAATCATAAGAAATTATTTTACTAAATTCATCAGTTAAACTTTTCTTACCAATATAAATTTTTTTTGGTTCATTATCACCTTGTTTTTGAAAAGTAAACCTACCAAAATAAGGCGAAGGTAATAAAGCCTTTAAATCATATATTTCTGTAGCATAAAGAGACATTAATCCTTGACGGTTAAACTGAGTCCCTCTTAATCCTTCTTTAAATCCAATAATAAAATGTTCTTGCTCATCAAAATTCTTTTCAGCTATTTCTATTTTTCGATTTATAAGTTCAATTACGTCTTTTAATTTTGCTTTTTCTTCTTCAAATATTTCTTTTTTACTCATAGCACTTGCCCCCTTAAAAATTTACAAATAATTCACAACTTCTACTAAATTATGAATTGATTTAATATTCGAATTATCAGTATTTCCATAATATAAAGCTTTCCAACCATTATTTATTGGATTTAAATAATCACTTTTCATAGTATCACCTATATGTAAAAACTCACTAGGTAAATTGCCAAGTTGTTTCTCTATATACCTATAGCTCTCCTTATCACTTTTGGTATAACCAATATTAAAGGAATAAAAAACTCCATCCAATATACGTTTTAATTCCGGTTCAATATAATTATTCATCAAACAACAAGTATTAGAAAATAAAATTACTTTATATCCCATCTTCTTCAAGCTTTTTATAAGGCGAATATTTTCTTTAGATATATTATTTTTTTGACTTACAAATTTCTTCTTAAAAAAATTATTTATATCTTTATTTATATCTATTTCTAAAGCTTTCCCAAATTCATTCACCAACTCTTCAAAAGTGCCTTCTTTTCTTTGAAATATATTTTTATAAGCCTTTCTCACACTTTCGTAATCCTTATCAACTAGTTTTGCTAAAGCTTTTAAATTATAATTATCAGCAGCTTCACTTTTTATAAGCGTTCCTCCAATATCAAAAGAAATTACTTTAATCATGATACTCCTTTTTAGCTAAATCAACTACATTTTTGATAAAATCATTTTTCCCCTTTGTATAAAGAGGCCTTTCATTAACATACCTACTAGCCAAATCCGTTTTTAAATCACAATACTTTTTAATATAATCAGGATGCTCTAACAAATATTTCTTAAAATAAACTTGATTATAATAAGTATTACTTTTTGGATAAGTGAAATGAATATAATGACTCCGAGCATCCTCAGGTCCTTTAGCAAAAAAGAATCTATCTTCTACCCCTTGTGGCCCCCTATTTTCATAATCATAAGGTTTTAACAGCTCTTCAATTTCACCAATCTCATCTAAACTTCTAAGAACAATTAAAATATCAATCACTGGTTTTGCTTTTAATCCCGGAATTGATGTGCTTCCAATATGATGTATTTCCAATATTTTATTTCCTAAAACTCCTTCTAACAACTCTTTTTCTTTCTCATATTCTACAGTCCAATTAGAAGAATAATCTTCTAATTCAACAATACCTCTTTTTAATGACATAATATAACCTCCAATTTTAATATATATACTATTATAGCACACTTTTTTTACTTTTTTCTTCTTAATAAAATATTTTTTTGAATTTCTTCCAAAAAGCTTTCTTCAACTTTAACACCCATAAAATCGGTTGTCGGATTATGGAAATCGGAGCCGACAGTTCTTATCAGTTCTAATTCCATAGCTAGTTTATCGTATTCCATAGTCTGTTTCCAAGTCATTTTTCCATTAATTATCTCAATTCCACCAAGTCCAATTTTTTGCAATTTTAAAAGCAAACATCTAAGCGACTCGCTAGATAAATTCAGTGTGTTGGGATGGGCCAAGACAGATATACCCTTGCTCAAATATATTAAATAAATAATATCTTCTAAGGCAAGCTTATAATTTGGAATATAATATTTTTGATTATATCCAATAAGCCGATTATAAGCATCCAATACATTAGTAGCATACCCTTTATAAATAAGATATTTAACTAGTTTTCTTTTATCTAGAATAGAACTATCTAAGCCAATTTGATTTATAAAATTTCTAACTTTATCAATGCTAACATCAAAACCGTCCATAAACAATTTTTCTATAACACGATTACAAATTACTTCATTTTTAAGTCTAAAATTATTTAAAACCGTATTAATAAGTGAGATATCCTGCATACCATATCCTAAAATGTGCATATTTCTGTAATTAGAATTAAACTCAACACCATTTATAATTTGCATATCATATGCCTGTTCAAAACCCGAAAAATCGGTAGCAATATCATGATCAGTTATTGAAATAGTTTTGCAACCATTTTCCTTTGCCAACCGAATTATTTCTTCTGGACTTAAAAATCCGTCAGATAAATTAGAATGAAGATGTAAATCTATAGTTTCCATAAACCTAACCCAGCTATCTAAATAATATCAGATAAGCCCCTTCCCTTTTATATTTTTAATCTATAATCTCTTTCATTTCACTACTTTTTATTTTATAAAAATCCATATCCTGATAAAATTGTAATGTACTATCATGACTATCCGAACCCTTTACCATATATAAACAATAATCTTCTAATAGTTGATTAAACTTACTTTTATCTTTATACTGATTTCTAAAATTTGCTTCTAAACCAACAATATTTTCGTGAGTTTTTAAAATACTTTCTACAAAATCCAATTTTCCCTCTGTAGGATGAGCAAAATAAATAGGATATTTATCATTTATTTCATGTATTTTTAATTGCCCATAAGAATTAACTGATAGACTCCCGCTACTAGGTGCCTCCCACCAATCATCATCCACTTCCCGGACCGCTAATAAAGAAAGTAAAAAGCGAACGTTATAAAAATTTTCTTTTTGAAACTTATACTTTTCTTTTAAGACTTCATATCTTTTTCGCTTAAATTCTTTACGATCAGGATAGCAATCATCTTCATTATACTTTATCAGTAACTTAAAGACATCAAAGGTAGTAACGTTTTTCTGCCTAAATTTACTTATTAAATATTCACATAAAGTATCGTATTCGGCTATCAAATCGTTTAAGTTTAAATATTTGCAGTACTCCTCATAAGAAATCTTAATATTATTTCTCTTTAAAATTTCCTGAATAGCTAAATTTTCTTTTAATCTTTGAAATTGAATTTTACTTCGATTAAAACTAGAATTATAATTTTGCTCAACATTTTTATCTAAATTTTTATCTTTTGGATTGACAAACAATTGCAACATATGGCATTGACTTCCATATTCCTTACAGTCTACAGTAAATTCAATGCCCGGTATTACAATAGGATTAGTTAGTCCAGATTGAATATAGCAATAAAGTTCGTTATAAGCATTTAGCGAATCATGATCTGTAATAGCAATGATATCAAATCCTTTAGATTTCGTAGATTTTATAATTTCTTCTACTGACTGTTTTCCATCTGCACTATAGTTAGAATGAATATGCAAATCAATCTTTAATTCTTCTTTTTCTTCACATAATTTTAATATTTGGCTTTTTATTCTTTTTAAATAATTTTCCCAAAACTCATAATTATTACTCACTTTAACCGCCTCCTTAATCTCATTTGCTCAGCACATAAGGTTGTTACTTGATTTACATCTAAACCATTATTCACCAAATTATTTTGTAAACTACCAAATACTGATAAAGCATCATCATACCCCAATACTCTCCAATCTACAAATCTATCGTAAATCAAACTTTTAATTACACTAGCATATCCATGAAAAAGATAGATTGTAGGAACAAATGGATTAAAATAATATTCAAACTTTTCATCGTTTAAATACCCAGCTTCTCTGCTTAATATTTGTGGTTTGGTAACATAAATGATTTTAGCCTGGTAACGATTCTTTAATCTCTCATATACTTGCATCACTTGATCAAGCATATAATCTCCAGTAGCACACAAAATAATATCAGGATTTTCACAATTTTGAAAAATCTCTATTTCAATATTCGCATCATTCAAATTTTGATAGATTGTATCATGCCTTTTAGATACCGTTAGTATATTTATTTTATCTTTTGTTTGCAAAAAATACTGAACACATTTTATAGCGTTATTATAATCCTTAGGATACAAAATATTGTAATATTTACTATTCTTTGCATATAACTCACTAACAAATCCCGGATTTTGATGAGAATAAGTATTTTCCCAACAAGTAGATGTTAAAATATAATTCAAAGAATGCCTTTCAATTGCAAAATCAAGAACACTTTTTTGGCTTAAATATTTATAATATTGCGTAATCATGCTACTAATAATACTCATAAACCCTTCATAACTAACATAAAAACCTAAGCCACCCGATTGAACATAACCTTGATATAAAGATTGTAAGAGATTTTCATTTAATACCTCAATAGCAAATTCACTGCTTTTAAAAAAGCGATTAGAATATATTTCATCGGGAGAAAATATAATGCCTTTATTATTTTTTAGAACTGAATACAAAAAACTATCCAAAGACTCGTATTTATTTTCGTTAATTTTTACTTCAATATTTTTAGAATGCAATACTGGCTTTTTACCCCAATTTGGCAAGCTTCCATTTTTATTAAAAATATTTGTCTTGTAACTTGATAAAAAGTGATATAATATTTTTAACTTTTTTTCCACTTCCATATTTGCTAAAGGATCTTTATGAACACTCACATTTCCCTCAAATTGAATCCCATCCACATCTGGTAAAGTAAAGCCTTTTAAAGATTTAAAAATAATAAGGGGATTTTTTAAATCAGCAGATGATTTTAAAGCTATCTGCATTTCGGATATTGTCTTTTCAACACTTTTATCTTTTGAATCCACAATCATTACATGATAACCCAATGCCTCAAAATATTTTTTTAAATCAGTGTCATTAAGGCTAGATAAATAAGATCTAGACCCCATTTTAAATTCATTCATATTGATAATTGGCAAAACCTTGCTGTTAGGTAATAAACGATTTAATTGCCAAGAGGAACTAAGAGTTCCAGTTTCTGCCTCTCCATCACCTATAATACAAGGTATAATATCCACATCAGAGCCTAATTGATAGCCATAACTAACTCCTAGTGAATAACCGAGCTCGCCTCCATCATAAATAGTATTAGGATACTCTGGATTAATTTCCGCCCTAATTTTAACTCCAAAATCTTTAATTAACTGACTGAGACCCTTTTCATCTGGAGTATATTCAGGATAATACTTCTCTAGCATTTTATCCATCCACAAATTAGTTAATAATGCCACTCCACTATGTCCTGTTCCAATAACAGTTTGACTCCTCAAATTATTATTAACTAAATAATAATGCAAGTTAGCTAATATAAAATTTACAGATAAACTAGAGCCTAGATGGCCAAAAGCAGTATGTTTAATATCATCCTCAGTTAAGTGATGAAAAGCAGTGTACTTGTTTAAATACATTAAAGACAAAGTAACAAAATTCGCCGTCTTAAAATATTCTTCTATTTCCTTATCGCTCATTTTTTCAATTTCCTTTCCAAAGCCGATTTATCAAAATGTAATCCTCGAAAACATTCCCAAGATTTAAACGTTAATTTTTTATCACTAAATATACTATCTATCATCTCTCTCGCTTTCAAATAATATTCTATATTTTTAGCATCTTCATAACGATAATTTTCTTGTTCCAAGGTATAATTCTGAAATACTTGGACAATCGGAAATTTGTTAATACTATCTTTAAAATAATTAAAATAATAATATACAGCATCTAAACTTTCTAATCCTAAAATGTAGAGAAAAGTAGTAGTTATATTTAAGGAAGAACAATATTCCAATAAATCTTTAGCCTTTTCTAGAGTTAGACTTGCTTTTTCAGGTCTCATGAACTTTTCACGATCTAAAAATTTTTCAAGTGTCAAATAAATACCAAAATCAGAAATATGATTAACAAGCCCTTTAATTTTATCTTTATTTCTAAGTTGTGAACCTATATAATTTAAACTACCACTAAATCCCATTTCCAAAAACGCGTCATTGACCAACAGCAAATGTTTAATTAAATCATCTTCTGAAGGAAAACAACCTGTACAAATTGTAACATTCTCAATATTATTCATTCCTGGTATTTGATTTTCTTCTAACAAATTAGAAAAGTAATCCTTAACTTTCTGTTTTGTTGAAAAATCGATATTATCATCATCCGTTAAATTATAAGTCCCACAAAATTTACACCCAGCACATTTACTCCGCGAATTAGAATTAAAAGTAATAGCTTTTTTATTATTTCTAAAATACGTCGAAGTACAAGTATCTTTTTCTAGTTTGGTAATTTTACCAATGACTGTGTCTTCTAAATATAGCAAATCGCCTTTTAATAAAAATGGAGAACTAAGACAAGTGTTAACACCAAGAGCAAAGAAAGATTCTAAATCAGAATTTGAAAAATTTAAGGAAAATCTAACACGCTGATCTAAGAAATCATTAGTCTTTACCCCATAGCGATTAAGAGCTATAGATAAAACATTTTCAACCGGCACATTATACTTGGTAGCTAGTTCATCAAAATAAGCCTTCATTTTATTTTCCCCACCATAAAAAAGACGAAAAAAACCTTATGTTTTTAACGTCTAAACTAGAACATAAAATAACGCAATTATTTAAGCATATCCATTTTTTAACCATTATTCTCACTTCCTAGAATAAGAATATCACAACTAAAGAAAAAAGAAAAATACTAATTTTCGATATCGCCTATCGCTTTTTTTAATATACTTATAAAATCATCAAGAGAATCCATTTTCTTATTAGAATCATATATTACTGAAACATTATCTAACGGAACATTACTAAATTTATCAAATATTTTAACACTACCATCATCTAATAATGAAGATATCGATTTTTTATTAATATATCCTATCCCTACTCCATCTAATATCAATTTTTTTAACAACTCTGAATTAGGAAGCTCAACTTCTACTTGAAAATTAATTTTATTTTCCAGTAAATACTGCTCTACAATTCTTCTTTTTTCAGAATTATTAGGTAAAAGTAAAGGATAAGCAAAATCCACATCATTAATCCGAATTAATTGCTTATACAATTTTGTAGAACAAGCAAAAACGTTCATAACATCTCTTATTTTTTCAACGGCTATATTAGGTTCAAACTTATAAAATCTAGGGTATCTGCATACAATTAAGTCTAACTCATCTTTTTTTAACATATGGAATAAATTCGTAGCATCAGAGTAAATAATCTGAATCTGAATATCTTTATGATTTTCTTTAAATTTTGAAATAGCTATATCCAAGTAATTATCTGCAATAAATCTTATACACCCGATGGTTAAATTTTCTTTTAAAATATTTGTACTCATAATTTGCCTTACTGCCTTTATTTTTTTGTATAAATCTTTACCATAAGATGTTAAATAAATCTTTTGCCCTTCTCTATTAAACAGAAAAACTCCTAAATTATCTTCCAAATTTTTGATACTACTGCTTAAAGATGATTGAGAGATATGCATTACACGACTAGCATTTGAAAACCCTTCATATTTGGCAACATAATAAAAACTTTTATATAAGTTTAAATTAACATTTAACAAATTCATAATATCATTCCCTCTAATAAAAAAACAAGTGTCGTCAAAACAGAAAGACACTTGTTTTTATATCATAACAACATTAAAAGAAGCAAAAGAGTTTAAGCAGCAAATGCTTAAGCAAAAATAATTTCGTTTTAAATTTGCAACATTTAAAGCCATAACTCTCTCTCCTTTAAAATATAATTTCCACTATAATAATACTTTTTTACATACTTTGTCAAGATATTTTTACTTTTTCATAGGGCAACCGCATAAAAAATGTCAATAGTATTAGAAATATTAAAAAAAATAAGTTAAAATTATAATAGGATGTGATAATAATGAACAATCTTATTATGTTTTTTAATGAATTAACGGATACTAGAGATAATAGAGGGTTGAAACACGAGCTAACAGACTGTATTGTAATGTCTATTTTTGGTATTTTGGCAGGTCATTATGATGCAGAAAATATCGCATATTTTTTAAAACTT
This sequence comes from uncultured Bacilli bacterium, assembly GCA_944329205.1. Lineage (GTDB taxonomy): Bacteria > Bacillota_I > Bacilli_A > RF39 > UBA660 > Caccenecus. The sequence goes on from CALVHY010000048.1 coordinate 11,576, forward strand.
AATGAAGAGTACTTTACAAATGAATTAGGATTAGAATACGGCACACCATCTCCTGACACACTATTAAGAATTTATTCTTTAATAAATCCAGAAGAATTTATGAATATTTTTGCTTCTTGGGTAAAAAGTATTGTTGAAGAAAAGAATAACCTTTTAAAAAATAAATATAAACTTATTCCTATTGATGGAAAAGCTATCAAAAGTGCTACTGATAAAATTAATGGTGGCAATATTCCTTATATAGTTTCTGCTTTCTTATCTGACTTAGGAATATCAATAGGTCAAGTAAAAGTGGATGATAAATCGAATGAAATTACTGCCATACCTGATTTATTAGATCTAATTGATATTACTAACTCCATTGTTACTATAGATGCAATGGGCTGTCAAAAAGATATTACTAAAAAAATTATTGATAAAAGTGGCCATTATTGTTTAGCAGTTAAAAATAATCAAAAACTTTTATATTCTGAATTAAAAGAATATTTTGATTTTGCATTAAAGGATAAAGAAGAACTAAAAGAAATTTATCATTATGTTGAAACAAACAAAGATCATGGGCGAATAGAAAGAAGAGAACATTTTATAACATATAATGTTGATTTTGTTTATAACAAAGAAAATTGGGAAAATTTAAATTTAATAGGTATGACACGAAATTATAGAGAAATAAATGGTGAAGTTTCTATACAAGAAAAGTTTTATATTTCTGACTTAAAATTATCTGCGAAAGAGGTTGCAAATTATACAAGAGGTCATTGGTCTATAGAAAATAATTTACATTGGATTTTAGATGTACACTTTAGAGAAGACTGGAGAAGTTTATGTAAAGAAGAAAATGCTTTAAAGAATCTGTCTCTTATAAGAAAAATTTGTTACAACTTAACTAAGCTTGATCCCATTAATTCTAAATTGAGTTTTAAGAAAAAACTAACATTATATAATCACGATTTGGACAATATAAAAAGATTAGTATTCAATGTTATTCCTACTGAATATTAATCTTTGTATTTTTTATGCAGTTGCCCTAATTATTTTTTCTAATATTTCCACATAAAAAGTATTATCACCAACCAAAAAAGTAATTTTTTTAGCTAAAGGGGAATATGCAAAAAAGTATCGATCATCAATTCCCTGTGTTCCTCTATTTTCATAACCATAAGGTTCTAACAATTTTGCTATTTCATTAATTTCATCAAAACTGGAAATAACCATTAAAATATCAATGATAGGTT
>CALVHY010000049.1 GCA_944329205.1 uncultured Bacilli bacterium
ATCCTGAGCCAGGATCAAACTCTCAATAAAAAAGATTTATTTTTAAAATCTTATAAATTTCAGTTTAATCTAAGCTACTCAAAATTGACTTTTTAACTTAGTTTTCAAAGATCATTTCTTGCGTTGCTTACTTTTGCATCGCGTAGATATACTATAACATCAACGCCAAACTTTGTCAACAACTTTTTTTCTTTTTTACACTTTTTTAAAGCTTTATAGCCTTTTTTTGCGAGTGCATAAGTAATATAACAGACTCCGCGAATTATGTCAACAATTTTTTGCATTTTTTTTACTTTTTTGTCGTTTTTCTTGACTTTGGCCGTAATTTAAAACATTTTTTCCTATTAAAGTCTTAAATAATTTATATTACTTACCCTATAATTTATGCACAAATTAAAAAAAATTGACTATTATTTAGCAATTTATTTATTTTTTTTAATTAAATGGCGGTATATTTTATAGTATTTATTAATCTCATTTTTGGAAAAAGGCCCTTGGCTATTTCTTTTCATTTCAATTAATTCTGATAACTCCCTTTTGATAATCATTTGAATTTCTTTAGAATAATGCATGATTCTTTTGTGATAATTATATTCGTTATAATCTAATATTTTAAAACCGCCATCAGGGAAAACCCGCAGATCAAGATCATAATCAATATATTTTATAATATCGCCATCAATAATGTAGGGGGTAGCAAGATTACAATAATAAAACAAGCCAAAACGCTTCAACTGACCTATTATATTAAACCAGTGTTTTTTATAAAAGAATAAAATAGCCGGTTCTTTGGCATGATAGCTTCTACCATCAGCTTCGGTTAATTTAGCTTTGTTATTGGCGACGACAATCTTTTCTTCATCAATTGCTAAGACAATAGCTTCATCACAAAGTTGGTGAAGAGATCCGTTATGTTTATAACAATGAATCGCCAGTTTATCGCCTACCTTTATATCAATATTTTTATCATTCATTTTTAATTCCCGGCTTTCTTTTGATAACCTTATTATATCAAAGATAGAAAAAAATAACAAATCTTTAATTTGCTATTTCACTTAAAACTTCAATGGCCTTATTTAATTGGGCATCCGTAGTAGTAGTTTGATCCTCATTAGTAATGGTATTTGTTACATAATAATCAGGAGTAATTCCGATCTCATCAATGCAATTACCACTTGGTGTTAACCAATATGAGGAGGTGTATTTTACCATCGATCCATCATCTAACTGCATTGTCTGCTGAACTTTGCCTTTGCCAAAGGAAGTTTCACCAACAAGCGTTGCTCCATAACTTTCTTTTAAAGCAATAGCTAAAATCTCAGCAGCGGAAGCCGTATTTTCATTAATTAAAACAACAATGTTGTATTTGGTATGTTCACTTGTTTCATCATCATAGTTGGTCGGCGCATTTTGATAGTCTAAACTAAATATTCTTTTTCCTTTTTCTAAGAAAATACTTGCTACATCAACAGTTGCATTTAAATATCCACCCGTATTATCCCGCAAATCAATGATTAGAGAAGTTAATCCTTCGTTTTCTAAATTACTTAAAGCTTTTTTGACTTGATCTTTTAAAGTTAGAGAAAAAGTTTCAATGGCTAAATAACCAATATTGGTGTTTTCAAGCATATAATAATCAACATTAGGAGCTATTAATTTTTCGTTTTTTAAACTGACATTAATTATTGATTCCCCTCTTTTTAATTGTAATGTAAAATAATCAGTACTATTTTTAATCATTTCTACTACTTGGGTAGCACTTAGGTCGCTTACATCAGTATCATTATAGCCAACAATGATATCACCTGATAAAATTCCCGCTTTACTCGCTGGGGTGTCATCATAAACTTCAATAATGGATTTATCACTATTATTAATGGATACACCAATACCTGTATATTCTCCGGATAAAGAATCAAATAACTCGGCCGTAGTTTCATCATCTAAATAAGTGGTGTAATCATCCCCTAAGTAATCCATCATGCCGGCTATAGCTTGATCTAGGAGAGCTCCACGATCAACATCTTCATAATAATCTTGTAAAATACTCGTGTAAACGGTTAAAAATTCATTTAAATCTTCGTCTTTTGATAGATCATCATAAGTCATATCATAAGAAAGCCTACTGTTGTTATAGACAATTACGCCGGCTGTTAGGGCAGATATGATACTTGTAATAATTACAATAACGATAACCCATGTTAAACTAAAACCTCTATATGTTTGCTTTTTATTCATGTATTCACCTTCTACTATAAAATCATATCACAAATTTAGCAAAATATAAAGAAAAAAAGATACTAGTTTTCAGTATCTGTACTTTCAATATATTGTAATTCTTCAGCGATAGAAGCTTCATTGGTCCAAATTTGTTCGATCGCACCATTACTTACCTTTATCAAAGTTAAATCACCCACTTTTAAATCTGATATATTGGTAATGTCAACGTTTACATTTTCAGGATCATAAAACTTTTGGTTTAATTCGTTATCTAGGTTAGCAAAGTATACCTTTAAGGCATCTTGATTAAGTTTATAATTAGTTATTAGGTTGCTGTAATATACAGATCTTAAATTTTGGGCATCATAAATTATAACATAATACTCTGTTTCAGGTTTATTTAATAAAGAACCAATTAAGGTTACTTCATAATTTATGGAACCTTCATTAACAGTGGGAGTCGTATCATTTTGAGAAAATAAATCTTTAGTTACAAATATTCTTGTAAATAAGTAAACACCGACGATTAAAACAATGACTATTAGTAAGATCCGAATAAAACGAAGCATTTCAGTTTGCTCTTCACTACGATATTTTTCTTCTTTAATTTTCTTAGATTTAGTCTCTTTTGCTTTTACATTCTTAGGCTTGTTAACTTTTGCCATTTTCATCACCTGCATAAATTATAGCAGCAAACGGCTAAGAAAGCAAGTTTTTAGCGTAAAGATGCCAAAAAAGGAAGCTTATTTATTTGCTTCCTGAGGCAGCCAAAGTATTTCCTAGCGATTCAGCAATGGTGACCATCTCTTCCGTGGATAGATCAGTACTAGTTAGATAGTAGGAAACATTATCACTTGTCCAATAAAGAGAATTGGCACTTTTAGCAGCAATGGTATCACTTAACATGACGGGATCCCCATAGACAGGAATTATTTCAAATTCACTAGCTACACTGGCTACTTCTTCAATTAAAACAAAGTTTTTATCGCCAGCAAAAGTTAAAATCATCCGATTGCCATCATCAGTATCTATTTCTTCACTATTGGAAAGATAAGTTTCACTAGGAATATATAATGGATAAATTACACTATCTAAAATATTGCTTGATTTAGTATCACATTCTTCATTTTCACAGTTTTTATTATCATCAGAAGTTTCGTTAGTGTTTTCGCCATTGGTGTTAGATTGATCTTGATTGTCTTTAGTATTTTCTTCGGAAGTCGTATCAATTAAATCTTCAAGAAGGAAATCTTCTTCTTCAAGGCCTGATTTTAAATCAACGGAAGAAAAAACGACTTTAATATTGACAATATCTTCATTATCATATACTTCAACCATTTCTAAATTCATGTCTTTGTCAAAATAGATTTTTTGATAAGTAAGTGAGGAATTATTAGGATAATTAACTGCTGTTTTGACAACATAATAATCTTCTTGCTCTTCAATGCTTACATTTTTATCATTTTTTATATCATTTAATAGTGATGACAAAATATAAGATTGACTGCTATTTTTAGGCCAGTCGCTTTGGAATTTAAAGCTTTTGTTTAAAGACCTAGTTACAACATAGACACCATCAGTGTTTTTTAAAATGATTTGTTCATGGTTATTGGTTTGATTGACGAGGATTACTTTGTAAAAATCATCTTCTAAATAATTTGCTTCGATACTATATGTGAATGTTTCTTCGTTACTTAGTATTTCCATATTGCCTTTTAACGTGTAAGATTGAGAATTGTTGACACTTTTCTCAAAACTAGATAGGAGATCTTCTTCCGAGGATTTACCACATCCCGTAATTGATAGCATTAGCACTATCACCATAATTGCTAATTTTTTCATATAACACACCCTTCTCTAATTTAACTATATTGCTTTAAAATAAAATTATGAATTAAAAAGAAGAGTTGATAACTTTTTAGTTATTAACACTTTCGATGTATATTTTAAAAGAGGTGCTACATAATAATAGCAAAGGGTGTGATTAAATGGAAACATTACAAAAAATAGCATTAATTTTTACAATTATTGGAGCATTAAACTGGGGTTTAATCGGATTTTTCGATTTTAACTTAGTTACTAGTTTATTTCAAGACTCTAGTGTAATTACAAGAATTATATATGCTATTGTTGGTGTTTGTGGTATTATTAATATTTTCTTATTATTTAGCCATATCGAAAAAGATCCTAGGTAACTAGAGATCTAATTTTTTGAGTAAATTTTTAGTATCAGCAACACTTAAATAGCCCATGTAGCTAGCTTTTACTTGCTCATAATTAGATGCGTTTAAATGTTTTAATTTACGCATCTTTTTTTTGATTCTTCTTTTGGTCGCGGAATTAATTTTAATAATTAATCTTTTGCCTTTTAAAAGAAATTGATATCCTAAGAAATTAAAGCCATGGTTTAAGTCATAAATGTTGGTTTTGCGGTTTAGTTCAAGTTTAAACTCTTTTAATTTTTCTTCGATTTTAGTTTTGATTACTTTTAAACGTTCTTTATCATGATCAAAAATAATAAAATCATCCATATAGCGAACATAATATTGGCAGTAAAGCTTTTCTTTAATATAATGATCTAAATCATTTAGAAAATAAATGGCAAGCAATTGGCTGGTCATGTTACCGATGGGTAAGCCTTTTCCTTTTTCATAAAGAGGAATGTTTTTTAACTCAGCTATTTTTAAATCTTTATCAAGAATATTTAGTTTTTGGAGGCGATTTATTTCTTTGGAAATGACCTTTTTTATTGATTCGTTTACATATTTACTATCAGTTGATTCAATAATATTTTTAAGAAGGTTATAAATATCAGGATCGGTTATAAATCTTTTTACTTTGGATAAGATTAGTTCATGATCAATACTGTAGAAATATTTTTTGATATCACACTTTAAAACATAGACTTTATCATAATTTAGTTTTAATTTGTTAATGTATTTTTTGACATAACGTATACCTTCTTTGGTTCCCATATTTTTTCTTGTTGCAACATTTTGAGCAATTAAATGGGGAGTTATCCCGGGATCTAAGATGTAGTGGCTTACGAGGTGATTAATTATTTTATCACTCATTATTTCACTCATAATAATGCGATATTTGGGTTCATGGACTAAAAAAACATTGTAATGACTGTGGGTATAACTTTTTCTTTTTAACACATTTAAAATACTAATGATATTACTGGAATAAAAAAGTTCAAATTTATGGAGTTTACCGCGATTTTTAGTATTAGCACGAATAATTTTATACATAGCAATAATTTTTTCTATATCAAGTAGTTCTTCATATTTAACACTTTTTTTCACTGCGGACCAACCCATAAGCAATTTTTCTTATTTCAACGATAAACATAGATGTTGATTCAAATTTTTTCTTGCTAATTATTCTTTTTTCAAAAGAGGTAGCTATGTAAAAATCTAACATGGATAACTTGATGATTAAGTCTTTTAAATATTTTATTTTTATTCTTTCTATATCATTAATACTGTAGGAAAAGATTAGTTCAATAAGTTCATACATGTTTTTTTCAATATTTTGTTTTAATACTACTTCGGATTTGGGATAATTTATTAGCTGTTTATTAATGTAGGCTATAGTTTTTTTGGTATTGTTTAGTAAAGCAAAATTAGAGTTCATCGACAAACTCCTTTATTAATTCGTAATTTGCTTCTTCTTCTTTTACTTTAATTTTAATAGCAGTCATTAAATTATTTAACATGTTTGATATTAACAAATTACTTTTAGCTTCTTTTAGTTTATCTTGATAAGCATTAGCATTTTTTGATTCTAAAATATAGGCATAATCATCAATGACTTCAATTAAGTTTATGTTGTGACGGTTTAAGACACTTTTAACTTTAGCTTTGGCATTTAGGGGAAAGCCAATTTTGTTTTGCCTTATTTGATAACCAAATAAGTAATTTAATATATAAGTATCATCAAGAAAAGTATAATAAAAGTTGCCAGATTTAATAATTACCACGTGATCTTGGTACAGCGCTTTAAACTTTAAATATTTATCAATCGTCTTCATAATATTCCCTTTCTACTTTTATAGTAGTTAAGATTATTACTGCTCATCATAACTAAGATAAATACAAAATATAAAAATATGTTTTTATTTTATCATACTTTTATATACTATAAATATATATTAGAAGTCAAAATTTGTCAATGGATAAAGTTTGCCAAAAGTAACTAAATTTAAGGGCAAATTGATTGTTTATCAATATTATTAAGGAAATTTAAAAAGGATAAGGGGCGATTATCCTTTAAGGGTTTGATATATTAATCTCAGGGCATCTTCTTGGGTTTCGGCGGTTGCTAAAAAGAGATTTCTATGACAAAAGCGGGCGGTTTTAATGCCACTTGCTTTTTGGAGTGCTTCATCCCTTAGACCGGCCCATTCCTTTTTAAAAGGAATTTTGGGAGTAAAACCTTTATATTTGGTGGGAACAGTATGGGCGGCATAGCCACCGCGATTTGAGGGGTAGACAACAAAAGCAACATCCAGTCCTAATTTAAAGAGAGCATATTCGTAGGGAAGGTATTCATCTAAAACTAATATCTTGTCTTTAATATGGCGGGCTTGATTTTCAATTATCGTAATACATCTTGCTTTTTCGATAGCATCTTTTAAAATGTTTGCAAAAATAGTATCGGCAAAAGCTACAGCTTTAAGAAAACAAGTGTTTTCATCTTCTTTTTGGCTAATTTGGGGTCTAAATAACTCGATTAGATGAGATAAAGTATAAATGTTAAAAGGAGTATCGAGTTCGTATTCACCATTATCAAAGGCATCAATTTGAACGACTAATAATTCGTCGATTAGAAAAAAAACTTCTTTAGGATGCGCCACCTTGATTTTATGTAAGTATTTTAAACCGTATTCTTGCCATAAAAGACCAAAACTACAGTAATGAATGTGGTTGGTTCTTTTTTTTTCGTAATTAGATCCATGGTGATCAAACTTACCTAAGCCGATGTCATAAGCAATTTTGGCTTGATCATCTTGGTATTCATTTAGGCGAATTAAAGAAATATTTTCAAATAATCTTGCCAAAAACATGGTTGAAAAAACATCATCAGCATGAAAGTTACCCGCATGGGTTACAAAGTTTGCCTCTTTTAAATCATTTACTAGTTTTATCATCTAGTATATTCCTCTTCTTTTTTTGCTTTTAAATCTAATAGGGCCGTTAAAAGTAAATTAAAAACTTCCGGATAATTAACTGCTTCGCCGGTTCTTAACTCTTCAAGAGTTTGATCTGCCGCATAAATTAGTTTTTCTTTGGGATAATCAAGAACTTGATGCCATCTGATAACTTTTTTTTGATAAAAAGATAAAAGATAACGCAAATAATTGATTACCTCCATTCCCGCTTGTTTTTTTGGGTTAAGCTGTAAATAAGCATTAAATAATGAATTTAAGTCAAGATTACTTTCCTGTTTTACATATAAATTAAAATAAGAGGCTAAACCATTAGTTAAATCTTCTATCTTAACTTCTTCTAAATTAGAATAACCTTGGATAATTAAATAATAATTCATATAGTTTTGTAAATGCATTTTCATCACCAAGTTTATTATACCTGTATTTTTTCTTTTTAACAAGAAAAAAAGTCTTGTTAAAGACTAGTTTCTACTTTTATATACTAATATTTGTTCAGGTAGTAAATAAATTGTTTCGTTATATTTGAGCATGTTTTCTGGGGTGGTTTTAAAGGCAGTTGAAACCCCTTTTAGCGTATCTCCTTCCGCGGTTATATAGTAACTATAACCACTTTTAGGAATTAATAATTCTTGATTGGGATAGATGTATTCATTATCTTTAATCCCGTTTATAGCTGCTAGTAATTTGGGGTTAATATTATATTTTCTTGCTATTTCATATAGATTATCGCCAGCCTCAATCGTATAATATGTAAAATATTCGTTCAAACTTCTCACTCCTCACCTATTTATAGAATATGTGAAAAGTATAAATTGGTTAATCAACATAAATCATGTTTTCATTATTAAAGTTCCATTCGAAATAGGATAATAGTCTTGTACTTCCCTTTAGAGGATCAAAAACATATAAAGTATCAGTCTTTAAATAAAAAACAAGGTTATCTTTAATACGTACAATACTAGTTACATCTTCATCAATAATCGTTTTTATAGCCGATTTGTAGCTTAAAGTAAGGGTGTGGTCAGATAAAGTGTATTCATAGTTAGTTTTATAAGTAAAACTTCTTTTTTGATTGATAAGGCTTTTAATGCCAACTTCTTCCCAGTTACCATCAATAAGAAGACGCGAATTAATTTTTTCTAATTCACCATTTTGGGCATTAAATTCATACATGACGCTTTCGTTATTGTCAATAAGATATAATTTGTTGCCAACATAACCCATGATGGAGCTGTCAAAATAAATATCATAATCAAGAGAATACTCTTTTAGGGAACCATTTTTAAAGCTAATGCGATAAATTTTATCAAAAGTATAGTTTTGATCATAATCGGCCAGGAGTAAATAATCGGCTGTATAACCAATAAGCGTAACGTTGTATTCTTCTTCCGAAAAAAGATCAATTTCTTGAGTTTCAGTAGCATTAATATAATAAAAGCCATTATATTTCCATAGTAAATAAGTATAATCACGATTATATATATTAAGGGAATTATAAGTATCATTAATTTCTTTTTCATTAGAAAAATATTCTTGGGGAATTTGCGCTTTTAGATTATCATTTACTTTCGTATAGTGAATTATGTTATCACCACTAGCACATAAAGGAATAAACTCTAAGGCATCACCACTGGGAATAAGGCAATAATCACCTTCACCTTCTTTGATTGTAAGATCAATAATGAAATTTCTTTTTTGTTTATAATTACTTTCATATAAATAATCAAAAGTTATATCATTATATGTAAAAGTAAAATAATAGCTATCACTATCTTTACGGTATGATTCTGTTATTAAAACATCATTAACAGTATATTCCTTAGTATAGTCTTTAGCTTTTAATAAAAAATAAAGGAAGGCTAAAAATAAAATAAGAAGAGATATTTGGAATATCCTTAGTTTCCTTTTATTCGTTATCGCTTTGACCATATTTTTTCTTTTCTTCCATCATAAATTCCGATATTTCGGTTTCAATTTCTCTTAAAGAATCTTTGGCTAAATTGGTAAAGATGACAACTTCCTTGGCTGTATCAATAGTTATTTTACCCCATATAAGACCGGAATAAACCTGCATATCGTTATATAAATCCGGGGTAATACTGTTTAAGAAATAGCCCCATACGACTCTTTTTTGGCCTATTAATATTCTTTTGTTTGTTATAGCTATAACAGCGGTTGAGGTTAAATCGTACCATTTATCATTTTTTTGCCCGGCAAATGCATAGCGGATGGTTTCTCCAGGATTTAGATGTTGTTCAATAACGTTGCTGTGTTTTTTTAAGCGCCACCAAGTTACACCACCAGGAAATTTCTTTTTATATAGCCTGACATGATCATATACTACTCCCATTTTTATCACCACAACTTTATTTTATAATAAATTTGGACACTTGACAAGAAGTTATTATAAATTTTGCATTTAATTTTAAATTATGGTAAACTAGGGAAACGGAGGATTTATGAAAATTAGTGTAATTGTTCCGGTTTATAATAGCGAAAAATATTTAAATGACTTGTTTACTTCACTGTTAAATCAAAAATTGGAAGATATCGAAATTATTGCGATCGATGATAATTCAAGTGATAAAAGCTTGGATATATTAAAATCCTATCGCGATAAGTTTTATCCAAAAATTAGAGTGTATAAAAACGAGACTAATTTAGGGGTGGGAGCTAGTCGAAATAGAGGGCTTATATATGCAAAGGGAGAATACGTAAGCTTTGTGGATAGTGATGATTTTATTCATCCGCTTATGTATTATGATATGTATCATGGCCGAGATAATCATAAAATAGATATTATAACAACGGGAATAGTGTTTGTTAAAGAAGAGGCTAGTTTTCAAGATTACTATAGAAATAGAAGAGGTAAAGGATTTTTACTTGATACAAGAAAAGATGAAAACCAAATAATTTATGAGTCGCCATCATGTGCTAATAAATTGTTTAGGAAAGAATTTATTGGAGAAGCTAAGTTTTTAGTCGATACAATGTGGGAAGATGTTGCCTTTAGTTATGCTCATATGTTTTTAACTGATCATATTCTCGTTTTTCATAATCCTGATTATTATTATCGCAAACAAAGTAAGACGGGAGTATCGGCTCAAGGTTTGCGTTTTAATCCCAAATTAAGGGATATATTTAAAGTTGCGGATGAATTAAAAAGAATAACTTTAAATGCTGATCGTTATGATTATTTTAAAAAGCAAATAAAGTTAATCCAAGTAGTGAGTGTTTTACAACGGATACGAGAGGTTTTAGATTGGGATATAGAAAATGATTGTAAAATAAGATTAGCACAGGATTTATATCAGTTATGTAAACTTAAGTATGCAAGTATAAATGATGTTGATCAAGACGGTTTAAATATGCGAATAGATTTTTTAAAGCTCGATAAAATAAGATCTTGGCCGGAAGGGAATATGTCAATAGAAGAAAGTGAAAAGGATATTGATGAAACTTTAAAATTAATTAAAAAGAAAAAAGCACCGTAGTGCTTAATCAATGTTTATTACTTTTTTAGATATGTTTTCATCTTTTTTAGGAGCAATAACTTTAAGAGTTCCATCTTTAAATTCAGCTTTAATGCTTTCTTCTTCAATATCTCCTAGATAGAAAGAACGAGATACTTTACCGTAAAATCTTTCACGTCTAATGTATTTTTTATCGTCTTTTTCTTCTTTCTCACCATTTTTTTCAGCGCTGATAGTTAAAGTTCCTTTGTTAAATTCAATTTTAATATCATCTTTAGTGAAACCTGGCATATCAAGTTCTAAATTGTAGTTGCCATCAGCCTCATAAATATCACATTTCATTTTAGGAGTATCACTATCTAAGAAAGAATCAAACATATCATCTAAAAACATTTTTCTTGGTAACATTCTAACCATCTTCCTTTCACAAGTATAATATACCACTTTTGTTAGCACTTGTCAAGAGCGAGTGCTAACATATTTTTAGTATATGTAAATTTTTGAAAAATATACAAAAAATAGGTTGCCCTATTTTTTAAATAATGCTAAAACTTCTTTAGCTTTAGTGTATAACATGATGGAACTGCAAATTTCTAAAACGCTAGCTAGAATAATAAATATTCCCGTTGCTTCAACTAAATCCATAGAAGCCATAGGATTGATGATCATAAAGATACCAAATATCAAAAGAATAATACCAATGGCTAAAATTAAAGACCAGCCATCATATTTATATTTTTTTAATTTAATGGCATCTATGATTTTAATTAAAGAGGTAATAACAAGATAAATACCTAGAGTAAAGGTTAAAATTTTGGTCATATCAAAAGGATTAATTATGGCGAGAAAACCCACAATTATTGCAAGGGGTCCCCATAAAATATTGAGACTAAAAAGTGTATTATTATCTCTAATGATAAATTCATAAATAGCGTATATTCCAAAAAGAATAAAATAAATTCCAAGTATAATTCCCGTTAATTCAAGGGTAATGATTGGATTTAAATAAATAATAATACCAAAAATTAAAAATAAAGCATTTAAAAGGATACTTCCTAATAACATCTTTTTAAAATCTAGTTTGATTTTATCAGTTAATGTTTTTACTTTTTTCTTTACCATAAATCACCATCGATCTCTTTCTATTAATAATTATACTATATTTTTTTTAAGACATCAATCAATTTTCTGGACATATTTTTATTTGTGTGTTATAATAGCACCTACTTAAAGGGGGCATGATTAATGCATATTAAAGAACTTTCTGTTGCTGAATTTGATAGCTTTGCTAAAAGCTTTTTTCTTAGTTCCTATTATCAAAGTTCTAATTATGCCCTTTTTATGGCGGAAAATGGCTATGAATATGAATTTATCGGATATGTCGATGAACTTGGCGTTATTAAAGCCGCAGCGCTAATATTGATTAAAAAAATAGGATTAAAATATCGATATGGCTATTCGCCAAAAGGATTTTTAATCGATTACTTTGATCATGATCTTTTAAAACAATTTACTTATGCTTTAAAAAACTATTATCAAAAAAAACTTGCTTTAATTAAAATTAATCCCGAGATTGCAATCGGAGAAATTAATGGAACTAGTAAAATTATTAATTATAATCAAAATATTATTATTCGAGATTATTTAAAAGAGTTGGGTTATTTTAAATTAAAAGATAATAAATATTTTGAAAGTTTATTTCCAAGATATAACGGGATATTAAACTTGCAGGAATATTCTTTTGATAATTTGGCTAAAAATACGAAAAATAAAATTCGTAAGGGAATTAAAAAGGGCCTTGTTTTTGAAAAGGTCGATCGTAACGGATTAGATATATTATTTGAGTTTATTAAAAGAAAAAAAGAAATTGATCCTTTTTATTATAAAAATTATTATAATGTCTTTGATCGAACACATTCAGCTGATTTGTTTTTAGTAAAAATTGATGTGCAACAATATTTATTAAATAGTAAAAAATTATATGATGAAGAATTGGAGAGGAATAATGCTATTTCGCGGAATTTGCTTTCAGAGGCAACAGATAATTTTATTAAAGAAAAGATGAATTCCGATCGCATATTACTTTCTTATAAAAACGATATTGAACTAGCAACAAAGCTGGCCGGAAAAGATAGTATTTATGTTGGGGGAGCTTTAGCTATTCGCTATTTAAATAGAGTACATATAGTTATTAGTGGTTTTGATAAACAATATAAACAATTTGAAGCTAACTATTTTTTGCATTATCAATTACTGGAATATTATAAAAATAACTTTAAATTCGTTGATTTAAATGGAATGACTGGAGATTTTACAGATAAAAATCCTTATTTGGGTTTAAATAAATTTAAAATGGGATTTAAACCCCATATATATGAATTTATCGGAGAATTTGATTTGATTATTAATGATAAAGCTTATAAGAGTTTAATTAGAAAAGGGCTGCTAGCTAAAGAGTTTAATAAAAAAGGGAAGAAAATTGCTTAATTATTTTTTCTTCCTTTTTTTGTCTTTGGCTTTTCTTTTGTCAATAACTTTAATTGCAGGATCTTGATAATACTCTTTTTGACCTGTATTTTCACTTAATAGTTTGCGTTTTATGTCTTCTTTGCGCTTTTTTTCGGCGGTTTCTTTTTTAGGATCTTTTTTCTTATTATGCATTTTGCTAGCATTATCTTTGATAGCCGATAATCTTGTTATTCGCATTATGTCTCTTGCTATAATTAGTAAGGCTGGTATTAAAATACATAAGAGCCAGCCGAAACCAGAAGCTAGGAATCTTTGAATATAACCAACCCCAGGAATTCTTAAAACTACTTTGCCAATTACATTATTAAACTTGGCACAAGCAGCATCTTCAACATTATTGGCATCTCCTTGGGTAACGTAACAGATGTTTCCTTCTTCATCTTCGGTGATAGCTTTAATCCGATGGGTAATGGTAAAATTTTGCGTAAGTTGACTAGTTGAGATGAAAGTAATAACATCCCCTACTTTTAATTTACTAGGATCATCAACATGCATGTTGATAACAGCATCATATTGATTAATATTCGGAGTCATAGAACCGGTAGCTATGGTATAAATAGAAAACTTGGGTTCATACCCTGTTCCTTTTTTTATATATATTTTATTAGCTATATAATAATATAATAAAAAGAGAGCTATAAGTAAAAGAATTATAAAAAGGGCCCATGATAAGATTTTTAAAATAATTTTTAATATTCCTCGCCATGAAATGTTTTTATCTTTCATTTAGAGCCCCTCCTATTCTAATATATATTATAGCAACTTGATGAGGAAATTACAAGATGAATGACTATATTTTTTAAAAGAAAAAATCCTGTATTTCTACAGGACTTTTTTATTTTTAGTTTATAGAGACAATTTCAATAGCTACTGTGCCACTATAATTGCGGCCTTGATCATAATCTTGAGGCTCATCCGTATCTTTAAACTGATAATTCAAACTAAAGTGAGCAGTTTGGCCAGGATTAATTATGATGTCGCTAGCTATTGTTGCATCATTTTTTAAGGCCGGTTGTTCAGCGACAATAGCTTGGCCATCTTTGGTTAAACTAAAGACAAAGTTATCACTAGTAAAATCATTTGTAATATTTATTAAATTAACATTGTATACGACAGATGTATTTGTATTATTAGTAACCGTAAATTCGTGAGTTCCTTCCCAATCTGGATATATATTTTGGGCATTTAAGGCTTTGGTGTAACTAACTGATATGGCATCCGTTTCAATTGTACCAATCTCAAAGTTACCATCACCTTCATCAACAACAGGAGGATTAGAAACTTTATTGATAGTTAGATAATATGTTTTGGTTACACCACTTTCAGCGATAACAATGATGGATACTCTTGTAGAGTTGCTGCTTAATTCGATTGTTCCCGTACCAGTAATACGAGAGGCAGAATTAAGAGCTTCAGCCGAAACATTGATACTATTGACATTGCTGCCAACACTAACGCTATATTCGGTAATGTTGCTGCTAAATCTTGGACTTATCGTATAGCCACTTACACTTAAACTACTTAAGTCAGCATTGTTGTATAATTCGCCAACACAGTTTTTATCGCAGATGCCATCGTTATTCGTATCACAATTGACATCACATACCCCATCATTATTGGTATCAATATTAGTATCAACGATACCATCACCATCAAGATCAATATTTAAATCAGGGATATTATCACCATCAGTATCACAGTTAATATCACAGTTGCCATCGTTGTTAGTGTCTTGATTTAGAGGATTATCATCAACGATACCATTACCATCAGGATCAATATTGACATCAGGAGTTCCGTCTTTATCAACATCAATGTTGGTATCAGGTAAACCATCATGATCAAGATCAATGTTGACATCAGCTTCACCATCACCATCAAGATCGATATTTGTATCAGGGAAACCATCGTTATTTGTATCACAGTTTAGATCACATACATTATCATTGTTAGTATCTTGATTCATAAGGTTTTCATCAGGGGTGCCATCACCATCAGGATCGATGTTAAAATCAGGTTCGTTATCATTGTTATAATCAATGTTTGTATCCGGCTTACCATCACCATTAGTATCACAATTAATGTCACATATGCCATCATTGTTAATATCTTGGTTTAGAGGTTTTTCATCAACTACACCATCACCATCTAAATCAATGTTGACATCAGCTACACCATCACCATCAATGTCAATGTTGGTATCAGCTTCGCCATTACCATCAAGATCACAGTTTAGGTTGCAGAAGTCAATATTGTCAAAATCAATGTTTAGATCAGGCCAGCCATCACCATCGATATCAATATTAAAGTCAGGTTCGCCATCACCATCAGTATCTTTGTTAACTAAGTTAATATCAGGTTTGCCATCACCATCAAGATCGATATTAAAGTGCGGAGTACGATCACCTTTATAATCTAAGTTGGTATCAGCCTCGCCATCACCATCAACATCACAGTTAACATCACATATACCATCACCATCTAAATCAATGTTAGTCTCAATTATACCATCACCATCTAAATCGCAATTTATGGTACAATTTTCATCAGGTCCTGATAAGGAAAAGACAATACCTAAAATAGTAACTAACATTATTAAAATACATAAGATGATAATTATAATACTCTTTTTCTTATTTTCCTTTCTTTCTTCTTCTAATAAAGCATATTGTTCTTGTAAATTACTGTCATTCATTTGGAACACTCCCTACTATTTAAAAGTATAACATAACCATTTGCCAGTTGCAATATCAAAAATGTTTTTTATTTAGCATTAATCAGTAAATTCAACTTCTAAATTTCCTGAAAATGTTTTATTAGCATTATGAGTTTGATCAGTATTGGTATCAACAAAAGTTATTTCTAAAATGTAGTTATAAGTTGTAGCGGTTGATACCGTTTTAGATTCACGAAGAAGAGTTAGGCGGCCAGTTTGGGCCGTTAAATCTCCACTGGCTAAAGTAACACCGGTATTATCTTTAAGCGTATAAGTTAGTTCATTAGCATTTACTCTTTCAAAAGTGTTAGAACTAATATCTAGGATGATGGCATAAACAGCACTATTTTCACTTGCCGTTGGGGTAATCCTAACAGTAAATGCTTTTGATGCGGTTTCACCTGGTATGGCGTTAGCAAAATTTAGCGCTGATGAGCCAGCATCGTAGGTAACATCAATTAAATCGGCGGTAGTCCAATTAGTTGTACTGCCGGTGCCACCTTCAACAATACTACTAGTGAAATAAGCAAAAGATACTCCCACTAAACCTATTGCCATACATATAACTAATGCTAGTAATATATTTTTTTCTGTCGTTTTCATTTTAGCCTCCATATTATATTTTAATATTACCAAAATATCGCATTATTTGCAATTACTTTTTGTCATTTTTTTATTATAAAACAAAAAAAATCTATCGTAATGATAGATTTTAGGTTTTCAATAGTTTTATTAGCTATTATTGAGCTATAGTTGAATTTCCGTTAGCTACACCAGTTAAAGAAATTTGGATAGTTTTTCCTTGGTCTTCATCTTGAGCAGCTTCTTCATCATTTGCATATTCAACAACTAAGTAATAGTAATAAGTTGTGTCAATAGTACTTGTTTCTAATGCATCAGTTACAACTTGAGTTGCTGCACTATGATCAGTAATTGTTCCATTATCAACTGGAGTTCCACTTGTTATATTTGTGTCAATAGCACAACTTTCATAGTAATAATGAGTTTTTCCTGGTTCACTTGTAGTGTCTTTTACTAATGAACATTTTTGTACTGGATCACTAATGCTTGCTGCAGCAGTTGAACTTACACGATAAAGTGTATAAGTTATTTGGCTATCACTACCATTTAAAGCAGTTGTGTCAATGGTTCCAGTTACATTGTAAGTAACATTGTAGTTGTTAGTGTCGCTTTCACCTTTAGTTGGAGTTACACTTAATGCTACTACTGCTTTTCCACCTGGATAATTCATTTGGGTTGAATCACTAGTTTGATTACCAAGTTTTAATGTAACATTACCTACAGTTGCAGTAGTTACATTTCCAGGTGATGCATTGCCATCGGGAGCTGTTGAAGCTGTGAAGTATGCAAATGTTGCACCTACTACTGCTACTAATAGAGTAGCTACAGCAATAACTGTTAACAAGAT
>CALVHY010000050.1 GCA_944329205.1 uncultured Bacilli bacterium
GGAATAATCTGTAAAAGAGAATTTTTAGGTAAATTATCAATATCCAATTTTTCTTTTTCAATAGTAATAGGGATAATTTTATAAAATAAAGCTCACACGAGGGTGTGAGTAATTTTCTCAATGGAGCAAGTGAGCGGAATCGAACCGCCGTCTCAACCTTGGCAAGGTCGCATACTAACCGCTGTACTACACCTGCATAACCTTATTTAATACCCAACAACCGCTGTACTACACCTGCATGCATAAATATATTATCAAATTATACAGTTAAATGCAAGGAAAAATTGCACAAATCTATATTTTATAAATTTTCGTATTTTTCTTTGCCACTTTAATAATGACTATAATAGATATTATGCCAATAGGAAGCATTATATAACCATAATTAATACCAGTTTGAGGATTTTCAATCGGTTCATTAGGATCCACTGTAATATCAGTTTCACTACAATCTTCCATCATCTCTTCATAAGTAACCGAATTCCCCTGGGAATCAAAATAATACTCATCTTCTATTACCGTACAAGTATAATTACAACATTGTTCATAATACTCTTCTAAGCTAACAACACTACCATCCTCACCATAATAAACATCATCCACAATCATACAAACATAATTTTGCGGTTCTTCATAACTAATATTATCCGGCATAAAACTAGCTTCACATTCCTCATCACTCAAACTACCAACATAAACTAAATCAGCAACTGTATATGTTCCCACATGTCCTTCTCTTGCTGTAAAACTAACATTTAATGCTAAACCATTATTGCTTGTCCAATCATCATACGTTCTAATACTTTTTAAAGTGACATTTTTAAGTATAAGCGTCCCCGTAATATTACTAACTTCCTCACTTGAATTAACCACAATATGGCAAACCATTTGAAAAGTACCATCGCCAAGATCTTCTTTACTATCACAATAATATCCACTAAAATCTGCACTCAAAGCCAATCCTTTAATCGGAACTAACACCAAAATTAATCCCATAATCACATATAAAATCTTTTTCATTACAAACCTCCCTGATTGATAGTTACCTATATTAAAGCTTTTCTTCCTTTTTGTCAAGATCTGTTTATTACAATTTTGTTAGTTTTAGGCAAAAGTCTTTAATATTTATTCAATACCTGATATAATATAAGTAGTTGTGATGTATATGATAAAGAAGTTTAAAAATTGGTTAAATACTGATCAAAGAGTTTTTGCTCAAGGCATGTGTTTTTCTAAATTATTTATTATATTTGTTTTAGGAAGCTTTTTAGGCGTCATCTATGAAGAAATAATCGGCTTTGTAAAACATTATTATATGTACGGCCAGTGGTTGTGGCCCGTAAGAAAAGGCGTTTTTTACGGCCCTTTTAACCCCCTATATGGAGCAGCAATCGTCTTTTTAATATGGTTACTTGCTAGAAAAAAAAGACATCCTGCCAAAACATTTTTATACGGAGCCCTCTTAGGAGGAGCAATAGAATATACTATCAGTTTACTCATGGAACTAACACTTGGTGTCGTCTCTTGGGATTATTTTGATAGACCCTTAAATATAATGGGCCGCACTACTATTCCATACATGATTTTTTGGGGCTTGGCCGTCATGATTCTTGTTCATGTCGTCTATCCTTATTTATCTCGTTGGATTGAAAAAATCCCTTATAAAATAGGTCATCCCCTCACCATCATCTTAGTTATCTTTATGACCCTTAACATGCTCATTTCCTGGACTGCGCTAGCAAGAGGCGTTTTAAGAAATAAAGGCTATGAACCTCTAACTATTATTGGCGAATTTTATGATAAAATATATCCCGATGAATACTTAAAAGAAGTTTATACCAACATGAAACCAGCTAAATAATAGTTTATAAGCTTTAAAATATAAACAGAAAGGAATCAATGCATTAAAATATTGATTATAAGTGAATTATGTTTTTAGAAACCACCGGTATTTTCTTAATAATATTAGGTTTATTACTTCTTTTTACCACATCTTTCCTAGCGAGATTAAATCATAATTTACCTAAAAACACCCATCAAGAATTAACTAATTTTTGTGTTTTAATCCCTGCTCGTGATGAATCTAAAGTAATTGAAGATTTACTAATAAGCATTAAAAACCAAACCAAAAAATTAAATATGAAAGATGTATATATTATTGTTGAACAAAATACTGATCCCACAATAAATATTGCTAAAAAATATGGTGCTACTATTTTTATTCGCCAAAATCTTAATTTAAAAAGAAAAGGTTATGCCTTAGATGAATTAATTAAAGATTTAAACAAGCGAAAAAAATATTACAACGCCTATTTCATCATTGATGCAGACAACGTCTTAGATACAAACTTTTTTAAAGAAATGGAAAAATCCTATCAAGCGGGATTTGATATTGCTATTGGCTATCGAAATTTAAAAAACGGGAATGATTCTCTTGTTTCAGCATCATCCGGCATTACTTTTGCCTTTCTCAATTCAAGTGGTAACGAAACTAAAATAAAACAATCAAGAAATATAACTTTATCCGGTACCGGTCTATACATTGACGGAAAATTAATTAAAAAGTGGGCTTCATTTCCTTTTCATTCTTTAACTGAAGATTATGAGCTAACTTTATACTCCATTGCCAACAATTTAACTAGCACTTACAACAAAAATGCCATCTTTTATGATGAACAACCCATCAAATACCAAAACACTATTAATCAAAGAACTAGATGGATAAAAGGATATTTCCAAACTAGAAAAAAATACATCCCCATATTTCGCAAACTTCTTAAAAACAATCCCAATTTTGGTTCTCTAATAAGTGAAATAAGTGGTATGAAACCTTATATTCTAATGATTATTGGTGCTATTTTATACATTTTAAGTCAAATAATAACAATAGTTAAAATCCATGATCTTACTAATCCCTTAATGAAAATATGTTTTACTAAAATAATTTTAATTATTGCTTTAGCCTATATTCTTTTTGCCTTCATGACTGCCTATATCGTTTTAAAAGACAAAGATAAAATCAATATAGCTAAAGACATGCAAATAAAAGCCATTTTATTTAGCCCCCTCTTTTTTGCAACATATGTCCCTTGTGCCCTAAAAGCCTTATTAAAAAAAGAAGTAAAGTGGGAAAAAGTAGAACACACCCAAAGATGGAATCAATAACATCTTTTTTTTATTAAAAAAAACTCTAATCTTTAGAGTTTCCAACAATTGATAACAAATGTAAAAATATATTAATAAAATCTAAATATAACTGAAAAGCTCCATTAATTGCTACGACATCTCCATCTATTCCTGCCTCTGAAAGTATTTTTAATTTATGAATATCATAAGCTGTAAATCCAAAGAAAATAAGTAAAGCAATAATTGATATTACTAAATCAAATGTTGCATCAGCTACAAACAAATTAATAAAGCAACAAATTATAATCGCAAAAAGTCCCATAATAAGATATACTCCTATTTTACTTAAATCAATTTTTGTTAAAAAACCAATCGCTCCAAATATTGCAAAAACTATAGCCGCTATTAAAAAGACATACATAACGCTTCCCACTTCAAATCCCACAAAAATACTTGAAAAAGTAAGACCACTAACAAAAGAATATAATAAAAAGCATATTCTTGCTGTCATTGGTTTCATTTTATGTACTCTTGCTGAAAAGAAAATAACTAAAGCAAACTCTAAAATAATAATTAACCAAAATAATGGACCTCCAAAAATAGATAAAAGCATATTTTCGTTAATAGACACGATATATCCCGTCAAAAAAGTCACAAGCAAACCCACAAACATCCACAAGAATGTTTTAGCTAACAATTGATTCATTTCATCCTCCTCTTCATAATTATATCATAAAACAAACTCTTTTCATATTATATTATGCTTGTTTTTTAAACATTAAACCGGAAATAAACAATATCTCCATCTTGCATCAAATAATCTTTTCCCTCTAATCGAAGCTTACCAGCCTCTTTTACCTTTAATTCACTTTTATACGTATATAGATCATCAAAACTCATAACTTCTGCTTTAATAAAACCTCGTTCAATATCCGAGTGGATTAAACCGGCACAAGACTTGGCATTAGCTCCCTTCTTAAAAGTCCAAGCCCGGCATTCATCAGACCCTGCTGTAAAAAAAGTTTCAAGACCAAGCAGTGAATATGTAGCAAATATTAATCGGTCAAGTCCACTACTATTAATACCAAGCTCTTGCAAGAATAACTTCTTATCATCATCATTTAATTCTGATAATTCTGATTCCATTTTACAACACATCACAATTACACCTGCCTGTTCTTTTTTGGCATACTCACTTACTAATTTGGTATAATCATTCTCACCCAAAACCACATCATCTTCTAGCACATTAGCTACATAAATAAGTGGTTTTAAAGTAATAAAGCTAAAGTTTTTCATAAGAGCTTTCTCTTCTTCACTAAATTCTACCAATCTAAGAGGAATATTTTTCTCCAAATTTTCTTTAGCTTTTGTAAGCACGGCTACTTCTGCTACTGCCTCTTTATCTTTTGTTGTTTCAGCTTTCTTAACAATCTTATTAAGCCGATTCTCTATAATTTCTAAATCAGCTAAAATAAGTTCCACATTAATAATTTCCATATCGCGAATCGGATCCGTTTTCCCTTCTACATGGGTGATATTCGGATCATCAAAACACCTTACAACCTCAACTATGGCATCTACCTCTCTAATATGACTTAAAAACTTATTTCCGAGGCCCTCCCCCTTAGAAGCTCCTTTTACTAAACCCGCAATGTCGGTAAATTCAAAAGTCGTAGGAACTGTACTTTTAGGTAAATATAAATCTTCTAAAAACTGTAATCTTTCATCCGGAACCGTAACCATACCCACATTGGGATCAATCGTTGCAAAAGGATAATTCGCCGCCAAAATATTTTTCTTAGTTATAGCATTAAACAAAGTAGACTTACCCACATTAGGAAGTCCCACAATACCAGCCTTTAAACTCATGCCTTCACCTCATTCCCTTTAATAATCCTATTATACCATGTTTTTAAGTTTTTTTGATAAGTTTTAAACTCTTTTCTTTATCAATCACCCAGATATTCTATGCTTTTCTAAAACAACATTTTATAAATATGTCAATGAGGGTGTTATTTCTTTGTCAAATCTTGACTTGCCTAGAAAAGTAAAATATAAACAAAGAAGGAAGAAAATTAATAAAGAAAACAAAAGAGACATTTCTATTATGATAGGTAGAACATATGAGGATTATATTATTAAAATAAATAATGAGAAAAACTTAAAAATTTGGCAATTAGATACTGTTATTGGATTAAACAATGATTCTAAATGTCTCATGACATTTCTTTTGGTTGAAACAAATTTTATGATTATTAGATTATTGGATAAAAAGAATATTTTTAATGTTAATAACACTTTTACTAAACTTAAAAATATTCTTGGAGTTACTTATAAAGAAAGTATTGATGTTGTATTAACAGATAACGGATCTGAGTTTTATGATCCCCATCACATTGAATATGATTTAGATACCGGAGAAAAACTATGTTATTTATATTACTGCCATCCAAATTCTCCCGAAGAAAAACCGGAGCTTGAAAAGAATCATGAATATATTCGATATGTTTTGCCTAAAAAGACTTCTTTTGAAAATATTAAAAATACAGACATAAAAAGATTAGAAGATAACATCAATAATATTCCTAGAGATATTTTAGGAGGTAAAACACCTTATGAGTTAACAAAAGAAAAATTCCCAACATTAATAGAAAAATTACAATCAGAATATATTGCACCAGATGATGTCACACTAAACCCAAAAGACATCATTAAATAATTTTCTATTATATTAGGAACTTGAAAATACAGATTTTATTCTGTCTTTTCATTGGCAAACAAGCCACTTTATCATTTATCTATGTACGGGAAGTTAGTCGCGAAAAGACACACTATCGTACACTTTTTCACGTGTCTTCTATTTTTCAACACAGATATAGTATATCATATTTTTAAAAATATAGCACATTTTTTTAATTATTATGGGAACTTAATCCTTAAAACTTGCTATTTTTAAATTGTCGGGAACTTTCAATTTAATTCAACCACAATTTTTAAAATACACGAATTTCGTGTACTTTCCTATAAGATAAAGAAAAACATCAGTTTCCCGATGCTTAAGTACTAACTGAACCTCCAATACCAAGTGGTAAGCCAATAATATACCAAACAATAATTAAGCTTAATAATATAACTCCCACCGCTACACTATAAGGAACTTGATATCTCAAGGTTTTAAATAAATTAATTGGTTTAGAATTTTGATTATATTTTTCCAAATAAGCAAGATAAATAACATAGTAAGTTGCAAGAGGAGTAAGACCCATGGTAACCGATTCACCAAATCTAAATATTACTTGAGCAAACTCCGGACTAAGTCCAACATTCATCAAAGCCGGAACAGCAATTCCCGCCATAATTGCCCATTTAAAGGTTGATCCAGGAAGAAACAAAGTAACCATAGCACTAATAATAAATAAGATAATGATTAAAGGAAAAGCCCCCAAACCATCAATTGTCAAAATATTACTTAAGGCTCCTGTAATAACTTCCCCAATATTTGTACTCTTAAAAATACTAATAAAAGTTGAAGCAAAAAAGATTATAACCAAAGTTTTTCCGATTCCATCCAAACTATGTCCTAAATCATCACATAAATCTTTATTATTACGGATTGTCTTTGCTCCAATTCCGTAAAAGAAACCCAAAATTACGAAAAACATAGTTACTACAAAGACAAAGCCGGTGCTAAAAAAAGAATCAACACTAAAAAGCTTATCAATATAAAACTCTTGGGAATAATCCAAAAGAGCTCCTGAAAGGGGAAGACCAGGAATAATACAGTATATAAAGAAAAGCAAATAAAGTAATCCGGCAAAGCCTGCAATCACAAGACCTCTAAGTTGTCTTTTTGATAGGGTAAATTCACTTTCCATCTCTTCTTCTAAAAACTCATATTTAGGAAGTCTAGGAGCAATAATACTTTCGGTAATAAATGTTATCGCAAGTGCCACAAGTATTACCGCCGCAAGCATAATAAAAACAAAAGCCATTGTTCCCAAAGTATAAGAACTATCTAACACATGAGCCCCCAAAAGGGTATAATCCATTAAAGCCGAATCTGTACTAGTAAGAAAAATGCTAATTCCACTTCCCGCCGATAAAGCTGCATAACTAGCAATAATTCCGATATAAGGATTTCTATGCCCATAAATAAATATTAAAGCACTAAGAGGAATGAGTACTACAAAAGGAAGATCCCCCATTATACTTGCTAACACACATATAAGGACTAACACAAATGTTACGGTTTTCTTTTTAGCTTTCTTCGTTAAAAGGGTAACAATTGTTTTTAAAAATCCACTTTTCTCCATAACCCCTATCCCAATTAAAATAATAATTAAACTGGATAGTGGTTTAAAAGAGACAAAGTTAGAAACAGTTGTTGTAAAAATATATTTTAAGCCACTCAAACTAAACAAACTTTCTACTGATACTAAACTTTGTGTATAACTAAAAGTCACATTATTAGTAATCGCATTATAAGTTACTTGCACACCTAGTAAAGATAAAAAACCACTAAGAACAATCGTTAAGACAATAAGTATTAACAATGTCATTATTGGATCTAGCGTAATTTTTTCTTTAAGATTTCTTTTCTTCATTTTCTTCACCCAAAACTTTTTTCAGCTTTCGTTCAAATTCCAATCGATCAATCATTACTTCTCTACCACAATTCATACATTTAATCTTAATATCAACCCCAACCCGCACAATTTTCCATTTATTTTCCCTGCAAGCATGTGGTTTTTTCATAACAACCAAATCATTTAACTTAAATGTCTTTTCCATGATGCACCTCAATTTGACTATAAGGAATTTTTATTTTATTTTTATCATAGGCCACCTTAACTCTTTTAAACATCTCTCTTTTAACTTGGCTACGATCATCTTGCCCACAATGAATATCTAACTGATAACTAATCGCTGAGGCATCAAAACTATTAATACCAAGATAAGCTGAATCATTTAAAATAAGCTTATCTAAAATAGCTTGATTAATTACTTCCATAAGTACTTTTTCAACTTTATCCTGTTTTTCTTCATATGCTGTTGGGATATTCATATAAATATGAGCTTTTTTTTGTGAAGAGTTAATAATTGTATCAATATTACGATTAGCAATAATCATAACTTCTCCACTTGAAGCTTTAATTTTTGTCGTTCTAAGACCAAGCTCTATTACTTCTCCAGAAAAGCCTTCATAAGTAACATTATCCCCTACGGCCAAATAATTTTCTATAATAAGCATTGTTCCACTAATTAAATCTTTAACCGTATCTTGTAAGGCCAGTCCTAAAACTACCCCTAAAACACCTAAGCTTGTAATAAGACTTCTTGTGTCAACTCCATAAAAGTCTAAAATTATAAGTATAGCTATAATAACTAAAACATATTTAAAAATACTTTGGAATAGTTTTACAATAGTTTTTCTTCTTTTCACTTCAAAAGCCGTTTTGCCTTTAATCATAATTTTTTCAATACCTTTATTAAACATTGAAACTAAAATGAAAGTTACTAAAATAACCATCGCTGAGCCAAATATTTGCTTAGTCATAATCACGTCAAATACTTTTTCCAAAAAATCCATTCTATTCTCCTTCAATATTAATATTTAATTCTTCAAGTATCCTAGCAAGTTCTTCTTCATCTTTATAAGGAATTTCTATTTTTTTATTATTTATTTTAACTTTTACGCCCAATTTTTCCCGACATAAATTTTCATAAATACTATACCGTATATCATAATTAGTATTCCTACTTATACTATGTTTTTTAGGCAAATCCAAAGCTTGAATCATTTTTTCCGTATCGCGAACGCTTAAATCATTATGAACTATTTTTAAAGCTAATTCTTCAATTTTTTTGGCATCTTCAAGCTTACTCAAAGCTCTTGCATGTCCCATTGATAACTCTTTTGATTCTACAAGCTTAATAACCATATCCGGTAAAGTAAGAAGTCCCAACATATTAGTTATATAACTTCTGCTTTTAGCAAATTTATGAGCTAATTCTTCTTGAGTAATATTATTTATTTTAAGTATATTTTCATAAGCTTTAGCTTCTTCAATAGGATTTAAGTTTTCTCTTTCAATATTTTCAATTAAAGCTATTTCCATCATTTCTAT
The DNA here is from genome assembly GCA_944329205.1 of uncultured Bacilli bacterium. Taxonomy (GTDB): domain Bacteria; phylum Bacillota_I; class Bacilli_A; order RF39; family UBA660; genus Caccenecus. The sequence continues at coordinate 9,258 of CALVHY010000050.1, forward strand.
ATCGTTAAAATCTTTAATTATAGCCGGTATCGTTTTAAGTCCCGCAAGACGCGCTGCTCTAGTTCTACGTTCACCTGCTACAAGCTCATATCCTTTAATTCCTTTTTTTACAATTATTGGTTGAATAATACCATGTTCTTTAATGGAATCAGCTAGTTCTTGTAAAGCTTCATCATCAAAAATAATTCGTGGTTGATAAGGATTACTTCTAATATCATCAAGAGGTATTTCCGTAATTCCTCCACTATTTTTTCCTTCATCAACAATTTCCTTCTCAAAATTATCAAAATTAATTACTTCGTTAGAAAATAGTTGTTCCAATCCCTTTCCTAAAGCTTTTTTTCTAGTTTCGGTCACGACTTATCACTTCCTTTGCTAAATTTGCATATGCAAGAGTTGCTTTACTCTTTGGATCATATTCATTTATTGGTTTACCATGACTTGGTGCTTCTACTAGTCTTACGAGTCTTGGAATAATAGTATTAAATACTTTATCTTTAAAATATTTTCTTACCTCTTCAATTACTTCTAAACCGATAATGGTTCTACCATCAAGCATCGTTAAAAGTACCCCCTCTATTCGTAAAGTTGGATTCATACTTGATTGCACCATAATAATCGAATTTAAAAGTTGCGTAATTCCCTCAAGTGCAAAAAATTCACATTGCACAGGGATAATTACTGAATCACTTGCTACTAAAGCATTCATTGTAGCTAAACCCAAAGCTGGTTGACAATCAATAATGATATAATCATAGCTATCTTTAATTTCTTCTATTGCTATCCTAAGCTGTTCATTTTGTCTAAACTCCGGATCTTCTAACATTTTTTTCACAAATTCTACATCTACCCCAGCCAAATTAATCGTTGATGGTAAAATTGATAAATTCTTAAATTTCGTTTTTTTTATTGCCTCAGTTATACTGCAAACTCCAGCCATAACTTCATACACATCATGATCATAATCACCATTAGAAAGTCCTAGTCCTGTCGTAGCATTTCTTTGGGGATCCAAATCAATTAAAAGGGTTTTTTTACCTTCTACACCCAAAGCAGCAGCGAGATTGATGCTAGTGGTCGTTTTTCCAACTCCACCTTTTTGATTAACTAATGATATTACCTTTGCCATTTATGCTACACCTCTTTATAAATTATCAGATAACTAAAATTATTTTAACATATTATTTTAAATTTGTCTTTAGAAAATGATTAATTTATTTTTATTTTTAAAACCAAAAGAAAAGAGCCTAAGCTCTAAACAATTTTCAAGAAACCACAAAAGGTTGATCAGCTGTACCATCACCTGTTAAAGTAACATCAGCCTTAAGGTTTATTACAGGTCTAATGGCATATGAATTATTTGTATTATAGTAGACGTATAAAGAACCATCTGAATATGCAGCAAATACATAAGCGCTATTAGCATAGTAATGCGGTGATATAGTCCAATAACTTTGTCTTGTATATAAGTAATAACTTGTGTTGCTTGACCTATATACTCCTCCAGCATAAGCCACTTCATCCGCCGTAATTAATCCGACTGGATAGGTTAAGGCTTCGTTTCCTACTCCTGTGCCACTCACAGTATATAGATCATTGGTATTAGAGCATTCATATGTTGGTGTTTTATTAGTTACTAATCTTATATAGGCTCCATAATACGTTGTCGCTGTACTATAACCGCCATCTCCATTACTTGCGCTACTACTTGTGCTTGGACTTCGATCGCCACAAAATCCTGTGGTTGCCGATATCTTGCTTGTATATTCACTATGACTTGCTATATTATTTTGGTACCATGTATCTACTACACCTTTTATCGTACTATTATTGTTATTTGCATGAGTTCCTTCATATGTGTTACTATTTGCTCCATACATATAGCCTACATACCTATTATTTCCAGCCATTGTACTGTTAAACTGACTTCCACTAGGCAACTGAGTTCCACTTCCCGTGGTACTAGTACTGGTACCATTATAAATGATTCTTAGTGTGCCATCCCCATTGATTCGGATGATCCGCCAATAGAATCCCGCAAATGAAAGCCAGTTTTCGGTGGTGTTACCCGCAAAGTAATAACTTGTTCCATATTCATCTTCTGCTTGATATATGGTGCCATTAGTATTTGTAGTTAATGGCGAAGCAAAACTGGATCTTTCTTGAATCGTTTTATTTGCTAATATTATACTTGCAACTGTCTTATTAAAATAAATATAACATTTACTCCCTTTTTGTAAATTAGCAAAAGTATGATTCCCATTTATCGTTTTTAATATAGCATTATTATCTTTCTCACCATTTACATTACAATAGCTTTTTTCTTCGCTAATCACATAACCACTTGATGGCATAACCTCTATCTCTTCATATGTACCAGCATCGTTCATTTGATACATAGCAATAACATTTAAATCAGCATTATTAAATGTTATTGTTCCATTAATTAGGGGAATACTTTGGGTATTACGGTATTTAGATTCTGACATACCAATAAATATCGTAACCATAAGTACTACTACACAGACAAAACCACCTAAAAGATATAATCTATTCTTGTTAGATTTTATTGTTTCAAAATTTATATTATTACCTTTCATTATAACCTACTTTCTACTACTTTAAATTATATCAGCGTATGGACAATTTGTCCATATATTTTGGTGGACAAATTGTCCATAATTATAAATAGGATGTGATTATAATGCACAATGATAATTATTATTTTGATATAATTAGATATAATATCAAAAAAGAAAGAAAAAAAGCCGGTTTAACCCAGCAACAACTTGCCGATAAAGTAGATATCACCATGAACTATTTAGCCAAAATCGAAAGCAAGAAAATGCAACGTGGCCTTTCTGTTACAATCATCGGGAGAATAGCTGATGCTTTAAATATAGATATTAAGAACTTATTTAACCCCATACCAAAACAAAAGATAGAGCCTTAACTCTATCATTTTTAATATTGTTCTAGTTTTAAATACGAGACTTAAAACATCAATATTATTTATTAAGGTAACATACCTATGGCTAATCTTGTATCCTAATGCTTCTTTATTTAGCCTTAGCCAAATTATGAGTTTAAAAGGATATTGGGCGCACCCCGTTCGTGTTATCCACGTTGTTGTTGTCAAGGTTGCCATTCGAATTCACATTGAACACGTTAGCATTGCTGCCGTTAAAGTTATACGGAGACATAACACAGTTCCAATATAATAGATTAACCTCTCTAATTATAACTTAATAAAAATAATTTTTCAATTTAAACTTTCGTTATCTAATAAAACGGGATTAACATGGATAATAACTTTATATATTTTTTTAAACTTTTTAACAATCTTCTTTTCGATATTATCCGCTATATCATGAGAAGCAAAGGTCTTTAAATTTCCATCTACACTAATAGTTAACACCACAACATATTTATATCCCACTGGAACTGTATAAAAATCATCAACTTTTACCACATCTTTATCTTTCAAAATAAAATCAATTATCAAATCTTTATCTTTCTTGTTAATTGAAGCATCCATAAGTACCCTATAGCTTTCCATTAAAATACCTAAACCTGTTACTATAATATAAATCGAGGTAACTGAACCAAATATACCATCAAAAAAATAATATCCAAAATATCCCAATATAACTGAAAATAATGTTCCCAAAGTTAAAAGCATATCATTTCTATGATCTTTCATTGTAGCTTTAATTAATATATTTTGATGATTTTTGTAATTTTTTCTTGCATATAAATATAAAAACAATTTAACCCCAATTGTAACAATACACACAATAATTAAATAAATAGAAAAATTAAAAGTAGCATTATTAATCATAGCCATAATCGAATCAAATAGTATTTTCCCACCAATTAAAATCATAAAAATACTAATAAAAAGAGAAAATATATACTCGGCCTTCCCATGCCCAAAATTATGATCTTCATCACTAGGAATACAAGCTATTTTATTGCCAATATAAGACATGATTGAAGAAAATATATCTCCTGCTGAATTAACTGCATCAGCCATCATTGCCTCACTATGACTAAATATTGCTACAATAAACTTAATAATAAGTAAAAAAACATTACCAACAATCCCTAAAAAGCTAACCCTTTTCGTACTTTCGTATCGATTCATAACATCATATCCTTAAAATTAATTATATCAATATTTTACTTTTTTTACTACTATTTTTGTCAATTAAAAAGCCACTTTTGTAGCTTCAGTCTAAAATATATCCTAAATAAGCTATTACTTATCTTTTACCACCACTCTGTTACTTCTTCTACTGTTTTTCTTGGCCTTTTCTTCGGAAAGTGATCAGTATATCCTAGAGCAACCGCGGCAATTAACCTTTTTTCTAAAGAAAATTTTCTTTTTAGTTCACTCTCTATTTTTAAAATATAACCAATCCATAAACTAGCGACATTCAAATCTCTAGCTCTAAGCAGCATATTCTCTATACATGCACCAACGGACTGAATATCCATCACTTCCTCGGTTATATCTGCAAAAACCAAAACAAGAGCCTGACAATCTCTTATCACATTACAAGTAACCATAACGGCCTCATCCCCATAATCTGCCAACATAAGAGCTATATCCTCTTTTACTAAACTATCTCTTACGATGACAAAATGCCATGGTTGCCTATTATGAGCTGATGGCGAAAGTATAGCATATCCCAAAATATCTTCAATCACCCTTCGCTCTATTGGCTTATCATTAAAATGTCTAACACTTCTTCGCTCTTCTATGACTTTACTAAGTTCCATGACCTATTCTCCTTCGCAAAATCCTTCTTCATAACCCATGCTAGAGTTACCAATGTAAACATCTTCATTGTAACCACCACTAGAAATATTACGGTGACAAACCAAAACGGAAATCTTATCATCATAATAAAGAACAGTTCCTCCATCATAAGAAGCATTACTTTCCATATGACTAACCAAGTCTTCAATGGGTACTCCATCCCTCAAAAACTCTTTCAATTCTTTTTCCTCATTCATATAAGTAACCGTAACTTCTTCTAACCCATACAAATAATAAGCTCTATCTCCTTCATAATACAAAACTGGTTCTAATATATCATTTTGGACTACCTCAAATATAGTTTCATCACGATAACTATCCCTAAATATTTGATAAAGAGCAAAAACAATAATCATCGCTCCTAAAACACAAATAACAACTCTTTTTAAATCAAATTTCATCTTACACTCCCATAACACTAGTTTCCGGTAACGTTGAACCACCATCAATTATAATGCCTTGACCTGTAATATAACTAGCTTCCTCACTTGCCAAAAAAGCTGCAAGCTCCCCAATTTCTTCGGGTCTTGCTAGGCGACCCACAGGTATTGCTTTAGCTATTCCCTCTACGACCGAATTTGGATCACTCTCATTACTAACACGCGCCATTCCTTCGACCATTGGTGTTAAAACATATCCTGGCATAATCGCATTAACTCTTATCTTATCTTTTACTAACTCTGCAGCCAAACTTTTAGTAAAACCCAAAACGGCAGCTTTACTTGTCGCATAGGCCACTTCTCCAGGATCAGCTACACTTGGTCCCGTTACACTAGATAAATTAACGATTGCCCCACCATTCACTTTTAAAAGTGGTAAAAAAGTCTTCGTAACCATCCATGTACCAACAATATTAATATCAAAGTGAAAGTCTCGAAGTTCATCACTCATCTCATCAAATGAAGCAAGCTTACAAACGCCAGCATTATTGACAATAATATCAACTTTACCATAAGTATTTTGAATTTCTTTAAAGCAAGCATCAAGTAACGCTTGGACTCTTATATCCACAATAAAGCCATTAATTTTTCCTAGATACTTACTATTTAATTCCATGATTGTCTTTTTGAGCTCCTCGGAGCTATCCAAAATAACAACTCTAGCCCCATATTTCAAAAATACATTTACAATACCTTTACCAATTCCCTTGGCTCCCCCCGTAACCACTGCTACTTTTCCATCTAATTTCATACATTTCCCCACTTTCTATAATAAGTATACCACAGCTAAATTTAATTTTAAATCCTATCTAAAACAAAACAATTACAAATAAGTAAAAATATAA
>CALVHY010000051.1 GCA_944329205.1 uncultured Bacilli bacterium
TAAACGGAAACAGTAAAACAATATGTAGTGATCCAATGAGTATATCAAACCCAACAGCAGCCGAAGTAATCCTAGCCGGCAAAGACATTCAAACAAGAAGTGACTTTAGCACCACATTAACCGAAGATACCAATGGCACGATATACCAAGCACCGGATGGCGAGGGGACAAGTTATTACTTTGCGGGAAACACCACCGAAAACTGGCTTTCCTTTGCGGGATTCTATTGGCGGATCATCCGAATCAATGGTGATGGGACAATCAGAATCATCTATAATGGAACCGGTACAAGTACAACAGGAACAAGTACCCAGTTATCCAGTACTAGTGCATTTAATGGTTCGTATAATAATAATATGTATGTAGGATATATGTATACCAGTGGAGAGGTACATGGCCTAGGAAGAAGTAGTACAATCAAAGGAAGAGTAGATGAATGGTATCAAGAGAATATAGCAACTAGTACAGACTACACCAGTAAGATATCAACAACAACAGGATTCTGTGGAGATCGAACATCAACAACGAGTTCAAGTGGAGCACCAAATGATACAGGAGGAACAGGAACAACGATAACCTATTATGGAGCAAGATATCGATTAAATACAAATAAAACCCCAACATATGATTGTCCTGATCCTGATAACGATCTATATACCGTCGATGGGGCAGGAATAGGAAACGAAGCGTTAACCTATCCCGTAGGATTAATCACCGCGGATGAAGTAGCCTATGCCGGAGGAGTATATGGTTCAAGTAATAGGAGTTATTACCTATATACGAACCATTATTATTGGACAATGTCTCCGTATTACTTTGACGGCAGCTATGCTTTCGTGTTCACGGTGAGTTCGTTTGGCTACCTGAACGACTACGGCCTCGTGACTGACGCGGGCGGGGTGCGCCCAGTATTAAATCTGAAGGCTGATGTTCAACTATCTGGCAGTGGCAGTGCCTCTGATCCGTTTACGGTCGTTTGACGTAAAGAGTATGTAAAAAACGGCATACCATTAAAGGGCTAAACGCCCTTTTTCGTATGCCGTTTTTTTTGCAAGTTTAGCCGCCAAGCTCCGCTTGCCGGCTATACCCGTACTACAAATTTTATTCTTGCCAAGCGAATGCTTGGCAAATTAGGTATAACTACATTATATATAGATATTTCTTGACCGGCCCAAAATGATGAGTTATTTGATTAGCCTAAATAAGAAGAGGATGAATAAGGTAATATAGAAGGGCGTGTCTTAGTTAATCGGCCTTTAGGCCGACGCGCCTCATTCATTTTTCGTATCATACTAATGTACGCAGTCTTTTAATGTTTTCTATTACTAAGGCTACTGTAAATGTCAACTTTAAAAAAGTGTCTAGTGGCAAGCATAAATTCCTGTTTTTAATATGTTTTTAGAATAGTTTATACTCAGTAGTATAATTAATCTACTAGTCTCTAAAAAGCATGTAAATAAAAGATTAAACCACTAATTTATAGGTAGTAATTTATCTTTACTATCTAGTATAGAGTCTTTAATCATATCTCTAACTGATAAATGATTTAAAATAACCTGATTAATGTAGTAATTTCTTTCACTTTCCTTTTTGATTGGTAATAAATAACGATAATGTGACCATGTTAATTAGTCGCACAGTGTGCGACCAATTGGATATAATTTGTAAAGTTGTCTCATATCTTTTAAATTAGTATAACTATAGTTTGTCCCATATAAATTCGATAATTCTAAAGCCCACTCTTTAATTAACCCGTCCCCATACTTAGCTCTATTCATTCCGCCTTGAGCTTCAACTAATAGTTTTCCTATATACCAGTTCATCAATAATCGTTCATGATTATCTTGCATGTATCTAACTTTTTGGTTTAATTCATAGTCTTCTATTAAATCTTTAATTTGATTATAAAACGAGAAACTATCCTGGATTAGCAATTGTAAAATTTTCGAATTTATGATATTATGATAACAGAATAAAAGGAGTATGATAGTGTGGCCCAGTTAGATCAACATTTTAAAATTGACTATAAAAATGCCTTAAGTAACCCTAAAGCCATCTATAAAGGAAATAAATATCGGATCACTATTTTAAGTGAACGCCTAATTCGTTTTGAATATGATGCCAATGGGAACTTTTTTGATCATCCTACGGAATTTGCCCGCTTCCGTAATTTTAGTGTACCTGATTTTCAAGTTGAAGAAAACGATAAAACGCTCATTATTCAAACCAAGTACTTTGTTTTACAATACACTAAAGAACGTCCTTTTATTGGGCCCAAATATGCTCCTGATCAAAACTTAAAAGTTGGTTTATTAAACTCAGATAAAATATGGTACTTTAATCATCCCGAAGCTCGTAATTTTGGTGCTACCAAAACTTCTTTTGACAAAGGTCTAAAAAGTCCTTTACAAAAAGGTTTATATTCAACTGATGGTTTTGCTTCTTTTGATGATTCTAAAAGTCTTGTCTTTATGGAAGATGGTTTTTTAGTAAAACCCACCTCTAAACGTATCGATACTTATTTATTTATTTATCGTCGTGATTTTGGTTTATGTTTAAAAGACTATTTTACTCTTACGGGTTATCCTCCCCTAATACCTAGGTATGCCCTTGGTATTTGGTGGAATAAAGACATAATTTATTCTTTTGCCGATACTAAAAAACTAATTAAGCTTTTTAACTTTTATCAAATTCCCATCTCCGTTTTACTTTTAAATGAATTTTGGCATTTAAAAGACAAAAGAGATTTAAACAAATATAAAACGGGCTTTACTTTCAATCAAGAATTATTCCCTGATCCCTACGAATTTACTACTTATATGCATGATCGTGGGGTAAGAGTTGGTCTTAATTTAGATCCTGTTGAAGGTATTGGTGAACACGAAGAAAATTATCGCCTCATTACTACCGAATTAGGTTTAATTAATGCTCGTCGTATTCCTTTTAATGTTTTTGATAAAACTTTTGTAAGTATATATTTTAATCATTTAATTAAGCCTTTAGACAGCCTAGGTGTTGATTTTTATTGGTTAGATTATAATTATGATTTAGATTCTCTAAAAGCTTTAAACCACTATCATTTTACTAATTATTTAAAAGATAATCACAAGCGTCCTTTTCTCTTATCAAGAAATTCCCTTACAGCATCCCATTTATATGGCGCCCATTATTCCGGTAAAACCAAAGTTAGTTTTGATACGCTTGATTATTTACCAAGTTTTAACTCTAATGCTTCCAATCTCGGTATTTCTTGGTGGAGTCATGATATAGGTGGATATACTGGTGGCATGGAAGATAGTGAGTTATATATCAGATATGTTGAGTTTGGCACCTTTAGTCCTATTTTCCGCTTTGCTTGTGATCGTGGCCACTATTACAAAAGAGAACCTTGGAGTTGGGATATCAAAACTTATACGATAGCCAAAGATTATTGTCATCTAAGACAAAGATTAATTCCTTATTTATATACCGAAAGTTATAAATATCACCAAACCGGGTTACCTTTAATAGAACCCCTATATTATAGTTATCCGGAAATATATGATGAACCATTATATAAAAATGAATACTATTTTGGTAGTGAACTTTTAGTCAAGCCTATTACTAAAAAGCAAGACAACATCATGAATCGCTGTGTGGAACAAATCTTTTTACCTAAAGGCACATGGTATGATTTTAAAACGGGCAAAAAGTTTCCTGGTAACAAACGTTATGTTGCTTTTTACAAAGACGAAGATTATCCTGTTTTTGCCAAAAGTGGTTCAATTATCCCTCTAGCTATTCTTGGGGAAAACTTAAATGATACCAATCCACCAACTGGTTTAGAAATCCATGTTTTCCCTGGTCGAAGCAACATTTATAAATTATATGAAGATGATGGTCAAACAAGGTTAAATGAAGAAGGCTATTATATTATTACAGCGATTGATTATAATTATCTTGCAAATAACTATACTTTAATAATAAGACCCATTGAAGGTAAAACCGGTATTATCCCCCCTAAAAGGGATTATAAAATTAGATTTAGAAACACAAGAGAAGCCGAAGATGTCAAAGCCTACATTAATGATACGGAAATATCTAAAGAAAGCTATGCTGATGATCAAGATTTTATTGTCATCGTTAAAGATGTTCCTACCACTAGTCAATTAACTATTAATTGTAAAGGCCGTGATATTGAAATTGATGCGGTAAGATTAATCAATGAAGATATTAATTCTATTATAAATGATGCTAAAATAAAGACTAGTCTCAAAGAGGACATTGCCTTCATTATGTTTAGTTCTAAAGAATTAAACAAAAAAAGAATAGCGTTAAGAAAATTAAAGAAAAAAGGCTTAAATGATGTTTTTGTAAAAATGTTTATAAAACTACTTGAATATATTTCCGAATTTTAGTAAAATATGATAAATACGTGGAAAAAAAGAGTAGTAATAAAACGTCTTTTTAAGAAAGTTCGTGGTTGATGCAAACGAATAAAGACAATTTATGAACTTGCTTTTTGGAGTATAATGGGGTAGTTCCCTTAAAGACTTGAAAGTAATAAATAAAGGTGGTACCGCGATGCTTTTCGCCCTTTGGTTCCATCTTTTTATTTTTTAAAGGAGGAGTTTTATGAACGAATACATATTATCAACCTATATTTTTATTGGCTTATTTATTATTGTTTTTGTGGTAGATTATTTCCTGATCAACAAAAGAAAATTAAATTTAATCAAAAATAAGGGCCTAACTAAAAAAAATCGCCCAAAGAAGATTAAAAATATTAGTGAAATTGATTATTTAACACTCAGATTTAAATTAGATCCTAAAAAATTAAACCTAGATAAAATAATTATTTTCATATCTATAATCAATGCTTTTATCATATCTTTAGTATCTAGCATAATCATGCTTATCCCTCTTGCTATTATTTGGCAAATGATTATAGCTTTTGCTCTTTTATTTGGGCTTATTTATGCTTTATATGAAATATATGGTAGACATTTAAAACACAAGGAGGAGAAAAAATGAATTTTAATGAAATAGAAAAAAAATGGCAAAACTATTGGGATGAACATAAATCATTTAAAGCCGTTGATGGAAGCGAGAAAAAACCATACTATATTTTAGTAGAGTTTCCCTATCCCTCAGGTTCCGGCCTTCATGTTGGTCATGTAAGAAGTTATACAGCCCAAGATGCCCTAGCAAGAATGAGACGGATGCAAGGCGAAAATGTTTTATTTCCAATGGGATGGGATGCTTTTGGAGCTCCAGCCGAAGGGTATGCGATCAAAAACCATATTCATCCCAAGGAAGCTGTCAAAGAAAATATTAAGACATTTAAACGGCAGATGAAAACCCTTGGCTTTTCATTTGATTGGGATCGTGAATTTTCCACCACTGATCCAAAATATTATAAATGGACGCAGTGGCAATTCCTAGAGTTTTATAAACATAACATGGCCTATAAAGCAACAGTACCTGTAAATTGGTGTCCAAACTGTAAAACTGTTTTATCAAACGAAGATGCTGCTGGTGGCGTCTGTGAGAGGTGTGGCACAGAGGTTGTTCAAAAAAATAAAAGCCAATGGATGCTTCGCATGAGCGATTATGCTGAAGACTTACTAACAGGACTTGACGACACTCATTTTGCCCCCAAAGTAAAACTAGGCCAAATCAATTGGATTGGTAAATCAATTGGTGCCGAAATAGTCTTTAAAGTAGATGGTTATAATGAGACATTTACGGTCTTTACAACCAGGTGTGATACCCTTTTTGGTGCAACTTACTGTGTTTTAGCCCCCGAACATGAACTTGTAGATATTATTACGACTGATGAACACAAGGAAGAAGTCAAAAAATATAAAGAAGCTTGTTTACATAAAAATGAAATGGAAAGAACGGAATTAAACAAGGAAAAAACCGGTGTATTTACGGGTGCTTATGCAATTAATCCAGTAAATAATGAACGTATTCCAATATATATTAGTGATTATGTTTTATCTAGTTATGGTACTGGTGCGATTATGGCGGTACCAGCTCATGATGAAAGAGACTATGAATTTGCGAAAAAATTTAATATTCCAATCATTCAAGTATTAGAAGAAGTAACAGGAACTCCTCATGAAAATGAAACCAAGAAAAATAGCATTGTTGCGATTCTTTATGATGAGGCAAATGACAAATATTTAACCATTAACTGGCATAATCTAGGTGGACGTTTATTTATTGGTGGCACCATCAAAGAGGGAGAGACCGCCCTTGAATGTGCGAAAAGAGAAATTTTAGAGGAAACTGGATACAAAGATATAGAACTTATGCATGAACTTCCGAAAATAAATCATCATTATTATGCTTACAATAAAGATAAATATTTCAATATTGAATCTACAGGTTTCTTATTTAAATTAGTAAGTGAAAGCCAAGAGAGTCAAAATTTAGATGAAGATGAAACATTTACAGTCGAATGGCTAGACAAAAAAGTAATTGCCGAGGAAATAGTAGATGGTCTTCACAAGAAAACATTTGAATATGCCATGAAACCTGGAGCAATGGAAGGCGATGGCATTCATATTAATTCTGACTTCTTAAATGGTTTAAATAAAGAAGATGCGATTAATAAGATGTTAGAATACTTAGAAAAAAATAATTGTGGCAAGAAAAAAGTAAATTACAAAATGCGTGATTGGATTTTCTCAAGACAAAGATTTTGGGGCGAACCAATTCCAATGATTTATTGCGAGTCTTGTGGTTGGGTTCCGATGGATGAGGCTGATTTACCATTATTACTGCCTGATGTAGCAGAGTACGTTCCAACCGACAATGGGGAGTCCCCACTTGCAAAAATTACCGAGTGGGTAAATACGACATGTCCAAAGTGCGGACGCCCTGCCAAAAGAGAAACGGACACGATGCCAAACTGGGCAGGATCATCTTGGTACTTCTTAAGATTTATGGATCCTCACAACGATCAGGAATTTGCATCTATGGAAAACATGAAGTATTGGAACAAAGTAAACTGGTATAATGGTGGGATGGAACATACAGCAAGACACTTACTTTATGCAAGATTTTGGGTTCAATTCTTATACAACATTGGCCTAGTTCCCAATAAAGAAATGATTGATACACGGGTTAGTCATGGTATGGTTTTGGGTAGTGATAACGGGAAGATGAGTAAATCTAAAGGAAACGTTATTAATCCTGATGATATTGTCCGTGTTTATGGTGCAGATACTTTAAGAGTATATGAAATGTTTATGGGTGATTATGAACAAGACTCCCCATGGAGTACCGATTCTCTAAGAGGATGCAAAAGGTTTATTGATAAAGTAATCCGTTTAAAAGATAAAGTAGTGGCTAAAGACGAGTATTCTTCTGATTTAGAAGTAATTATTAATAAGAGCATTAAAAAAGTAGAATATGATTTAAGTCATTTAGGCTATAATACAGCTGTCTCAACGCTTATGATTTTAGCTAACAAGTATGATGAAAAAGAAAATATTACCAAAAAAGATTATCAAGTATTATTAACTCTTCTAAATCCTATTGCTCCGCATATTACCGAAGAATTAAATGAATCTTTAGGGTTTACTCCTATATGTGAATCCCCATGGCCCGTATTTGATGATGAAAAAACAATAGATAATGAAATAACCATTGGTATTCAAGTAAATGGCAAATTGCGGGGTGAAATAAAAATAACCAAAGACGATTCTGAAGAGGAAATTAAAAATAAAGCTTTAGCAAACGAAAATGTAAAAAAACATATAGAAGGAAAAGAGATTGTTAAAGTAATTGTCATTAAAGGTAAAATTGTTAATATCGTCTTAAAGTAAGCATTAAGCTTGCTTTTTTTTGACAAAATACTTTAAATGTGCTAAAATAATGGCAATTTAGGGGGAGATTTGTGTGCTTAATAAAATGATTAGAAACACAATTATAGAAATTGTAATTGTGATCTTATTTGTTATAATTTCTATTCCTACATGGCAATTTTTTAACAACAATATAAGTATTGCTAGTCAAATAGAGAATAGATTTAATTTAAAATTAGCAATTAACAATCAAGATGGTTATGACAATGTAATTGTTGATAATACCTATTCTATAGCCAAAAATTATGAGTTAATTTTAACTACTGATCAAAATTGTGATGATTTAACCATTACCATTAATACAAAAAGCTATCCCTTACATACTTTTTCTAAAATAGAGGGTGGTTCTAATTACCAGTACATATTAGCAATTGATACTCTAAAAGCTAGTCGTAAAGGGTATAAAATAAATCTAAATTTAGAAGATCCAACCATCAATTATTATTATTCATTAATAGAATTAACAGAAATTTAAAAAAATGATAAATTTATCTTGTAATTTATACTATATTTATGGTATTATTAAAATATGGTGATAGTATATGAAGATAAAAGATATTATCAAAAAACAAACGACCATTATTGCCATTGCTGTTATCCTCGTAACATTAACAGTTATTGGCATAAGTTATGCAATATTTTTTGATGTAAGAAGAAATACTAATGATCAAATAATAACAGCTGGTACCTTGCAATTAACGGTAAGTGGCATTACAGCTTTAAAAGTAAATGCTCCGATGACCGAAAGTGAAGGACTTGCTTCTAGTCCTATTACTTACACCATTGAAAATACTGCCAGTGATCTACCTGCTGCTTATTATCTTTATATTTATGCTGGCTCAACTAATACAATCCCCCTAACGGCTATTAAAATATCCATTGATGGTAATGCCACCAGTGGTTCAACATCCACCGTTTTAGGAAATATTAGTGAAACATTAAACGAAAACAGTACGACTTATTACCAAATTGATTCTGGAAACGTTCCGGCCGGTTCATCTAGCTCCACTCAATATTTGCGAATATGGGTTGATGAATCCTTATTAACGGACGAAATTGAAAGTGGGACCCTTGATTTACAACTATATGTTGTAAGTGAAGTTCAAGAATAACTCTCCAAGAGTTATTTTTTTAACTTTTAAAAAAATTTAGTTTTTTTCTTATTTTAATAATGAAATTATCAATTTTACTTTAACTTTTAACAAATTCACATTAAATTATATCAATTTGAAGCCATATTCTATCCGTTTTTGTCATTTGACTTTATTGTAAAAATATATTATTATGTAGGCATAGAAAAGAGGCGAACATATGTATAAGAGTAAAGAAGAGAAAGTAGAGATTTATTTTATTTGTTACAAAAAAGAAGAAATGGATTTAGTAGAAAGTTATTATGACGAAATCCTTGATATTCATTATTGGTATTTTAATGCCTATAAAGCTTACAAACTATGGCAAAAAAAATTTAAAGGCTTAAAGGCCCAAGAGTTAACTAAACAATTATTTATAGTCGCAGCCAGTAGATATTTATTATATGTTTTAGAAGAAAAAAAGTACAAAAACCTTAAAGAAAAGCAAAAAATCCTTGAAGATTTAGCAAAAATCAACGAAGAGTTACAAATAATCATTGATGAAGATAATATTTTAAAGAAATTATAAACTTTATCATTAAAACTAATGATAATGTGGTAAAATATAAAGTAGAAAGTAGGTATTGCTATGCTAAACATTTATGATGTTAAAAAAACTAAAATTACCATGACTGACCAAATAAATAAAGGAAGATGGATTGATCTTATCAACCCATCTTCCGCTGAACTAGACACAGTAAGTAATAATACTAAGATAAACCGGGATATTTTTGTCAAACTTCTTGATGAAGAAGAACTCCCAAGAGTTGAAAAAAGAAATGAAGAAACCCTAATTGTTTTAGATACGCCTTATATTGCCGATAAAAATTATCAACATAAATACAAAACTAATCCTTTAGGTATAATTATAAGTCAAAAAGGCTATCTAATTACCTTATCTTTAAAAGAACAAGCATTTTTAAACGCTTTTAAAGATAATCAAATAGAGGATTTAAAAGTAAATAACAAAACTAATTTTATTTTTCAAGTATTCCTTATGGTTGCTTTAGTTTATCAAAAGGAATTATCAAGTATTAATGAATATATAGATAGTAAAGAGCAATTATTATTAAAATCAACTAATAATAAAGAATTGGTTAATTTACTAAACATCGAAAAAACTTTAGTCTACTTTATTACTTCCTTAAAAGCAAATGAAATTACTTTAGAAAAAATAGCTAAAGGTTCAATTTTTCCGATCAAAAAAGCAGATGAAGAGTTATTAGAAGATGCTTTAATTGAAACTAAGCAAGCTATAGAAATGGCTACCATTTATCGGGAAATACTCTCAAGCATGACCGATACTTATGCCACTATAATATCTAATAATTTAAATGATATCATGAAATTTCTTGCCGGTATCACTATTGTCTTTTCCATACCGACTATGGTAGCATCTTTTATTGGCATGAATGTTCCCCTAGGACGTATCGGCTCTTCACCCGCTAGCTTTATCTTGATTATAATTATATCTGTTTTACTATCCCTTTTAATTGCTTATATTTTAAAAAAGAAAAACATGCTTTAAAATGTGTTAGCTGTAGTAAAAAAATATGACATTTCCTAAAAACAAAAACCTAGGTAATTCCTAGGTTTTAAAGTACTTTTTTGGAGGGGCCTACCGGATTTGAACCGGTGCTCGGGGAGTTGCAGTCCCATGCCTTACCACTTGGCTAAAGCCCCATATATATACAAGTGGAATAATACTGCTCTTCCACTTGTATTTATTATTTTACACTATAGTTTTATCTTTGTCAATTAGTGCAAATTAGTTTTACTGTTAAATTTTATGCAGTAATCATTATTTTATGCAGTAGCAACATATTTAATTTTAATCAATTTAAAACTTGATCATATTTCCAATTTAATCACTGGCGTTGTTTCATATTATCGAAGCCAACGCTAAATACTTAAGGGGTATGTTAAAATTATTTTTCTTTAATCATTAATATAAATTTTTGGCTAATCCCAATAGTATCTTTTGTTTGAAATTCTCTTTTAATTTTAAAACCACAATTTTCATAACATTTTATTGCCCTTTTATTTTCCTTTAATGGACACATAACAATAGCATTTGCCTTTCTTTCTTTAAATAAATAGTTAGATAACAAGTTTATGCTTTTTCTTCCAAGACCTTTATTATAAAGATTTGACTCTCCAATAAATATATCTACTTCAAAACTATTATCAATATTTAAATCGTATAGTTTTTTATTTTCATCATCAATAAGTTGGTATTGTATTATTCCAACTGGAATATTTTCATATTCAATCATAAAAACGGGAATTTTAGAGTCTAAACTTGTTCTAGGGCCATACTTTTTTTGAATCTCCTCATAACTTAATTTTCTTTGTTCAAAGTGCCGATAAACATCTTTATTCTGATACCATTTTTCTAGCAATTTGTAATCGTCTTCAGTATCATTAATAATTCTCAATTTAATTTCTTCGTCTTTCATTTTCTAACTCCTTTAAAATTAAATTAAATTCCTGTAAGGTATTCTATCATTCTTTTTTCGTAAAGTCAAAAAACTCATTAGCCTTAAGCATAACAATTAATTATTTCCTAATTTATCTTAAATGTATAACTTTTTCTTTTTCCTTCATAATAAAAATGGAGGTCATTATGAATAAAGATGAATATCAAAAACTTGTAAAAAAATATGAACCCAAAGAAAATAAATTTCAAAACGTAATTTATGCTTTTTTAATCGGAGGTATGGTTGGCTTTATTGCGGAGGGATTAATTGTTTTATTAATGAACTTCTTTTCCTTATCAAGATTAGTCGCTGGTGCTTGGACATGTTTAATTATAATCTTTTCCGCTTCTCTTTTTACAGCTTTAGGTTTTTTTGATAATTGGATGACTAAAGCCAAAGCCGGGCTTTTAATACCCACAACAGGTTTTGCCCACTCCGTTTCAAGTAGTGCCTTAGATTATAAAAAAGAAGGTCTAATAACCGGGCTTGGCTCCAACTTTTTCAAGCTTGCTGGTAGTGTTATTCTTTATGGTATCTTATCAGCTTTTATTTTAGTGATTGTGCGGGTGATTATAGGTGGCTAGTAAAAAATTTAATAATGTTTATCTCAAAGATAGTTTTTCCCTCGTAGGACCCCTAGAAAAAGACGGGCTTTTAAAAAACTATGATTTAGCTATGGAAGATTATTATTATGGGGAAAAAACTTTTGAGCAAGCGGAAATAAAAATGCAAAAAATTGTTTTAGAAAATTTATTAAGCCGAAATAAAATTCTTTCCAGTAAGATAGATGTTTTATTAGGAGGCGATCTTATTAATCAGATCTCCATATCTAGTTATAATGCCTCAAAGTTCAAAATTCCGTATCTCGGCTTATATAGTGCTTGTGCTACATATGCCGAAGAGCTTATCATCGCTTCTTGCTTTATCAGTAGTAAACTAGCCAAAAATATTGTTGCTATCACGAGTTCCCACAATTTAAATGCCGAAAGACAATTTCGTTATCCCGTTGAATATGGGGCCGTAAAAAAACATACGACAACCTTTACGGCTACCGCAGCTTTAGCGACTCTTATAACTAACAACCCTACTAACATTAAAATTGAAAGTGCCACTATTGGGACCGCTATTGATATGGGTATAACTGATACCAATAATATGGGAGCAGTTATGGCTCCAGCGGCTGCTAATACTTTAAATACCCATTTATGTGATTTAAAAAGAAATATTAATTATTATGATTTAGTTTTAACTGGTGACTTAGGTCTAGTAGGTAAAGAGTTATTTTTAGAATTATTAAATCGTGAATATAACATTAATTTAAAAAAATATATGGATGCTGGTTGTGAAATATACACTAATTCTCAAGAAACATATGCTGGCGCTAGTGGGCCCGTTGCTCTTCCACTTGTTTTATTTGATAAAGTATTATGTTATAAAAAATACAAAAAGATTTTAATAATTGCTACGGGATCTTTACAATCAGTTCAACTTGCCAATCAAAAACTAGGCATTCCTGGCATCGCACACGCTATAAGTTTGGAGGTATTATCATGACATTTATTTGGGCTTTTTTGATCGCTGGTACTTTTTGTGCTTTAGGGCAAATCATTTTAGATAATACCAAACTAACTCCAGGTCATGTAACATCACTATTTACGGTTTTTGGAAGTATCCTTGCTTTCTTTGGCATTTATGATAAGTTAGTTGATCTAGCTGGTGGGGGTGCAACTTCTATTATTTCCAATTTTGGCTATATGCTTTATACATCTGCTTTAGAAGGCTATGAGGCCATGGGAATATTAGGTATATTTTCAGAAATGTTAACTAAATCTAGTACGGCTATTGTCTCATCTATCGTCTTTGCCGCTTTCGTAGCATTAATTTTTAAACCTAAGGACTAAATAGTCCTTTTTATTTTCCTGATTTTTTGATATAATTTTATATAGTAAGAAGGGATTAATTATGGCCAAAAAAAAATATAAAAATTTTAAAATTGAACAAGAAGAATTAAAACCTATTACCATAGGTGCTTTTGAAAGCCGGAAAAAAACATCTATAGGTATTTTTATCATTTTAACCATTTTTGTTTTAGTAGTCATTTTTCTTCCCCAAATATCTAACTTTGTTGATGAATATTTAAATGAAGAACCAACCACTCCCGCCATTCCTGATCCTCCAAGTGAAAATCCTAACAATGAGGATCCTGATGACGGTGATGACAACATTGATGAAACATTTTATGCTTATACTGCCAATTTAAGGATTGATCGTGATAATGTTGTCGTAAGTAACATTCTTATTGATCCAACTACCAGCACTATTTCCTATAGTGTAACTAACAATACTAGTGATTACCAAGACATGGAAGCTTTAAATTATTATCTTGAAATCTACAATTCTGATCGTACTTTAATTGAAAGAATAAAACTCGTAAATACTATTGGTGTTCTTGCCAGTGGAGCTTATCGCGATTATACTCGGACAATTTCTTCTACTTCGGCAGGGACGGTTGGTTATCTTGTCTTAGTAAGTAAAACTACCGCCGATTATCCTGAAGTAACTCTAACCACTCAAACTGATAGTGCTTCTTTACTTGTTTGTACGAATGCTCATGAAGAAGTAACTTATGAATTTGTCGATAACGAATTAAAAAGGTTAACTAGCAATGTTGCTTATTTATCTACGGATACTAACTATCAAGAAATATATAGTACCTATCAAGCAACATCCAGCAACTACAATTTACAACCCGGTCTTACTTCCAGCTTTTTTAATAGTTCCAGTGGGTTTAATATTACCACCATTGTTGATTTAGAAGAGGCCACTCGCACCTACATATTTAACGCTGATTCATTCACGCTTAACACTGAGCCCAAAGTTGTCAATTTCGAGATGGAAGCTCTAGGTTATGCTTGTAATTAGGACGTGATAAAAATGGAATATCAATTTAGTATTAATGATTTTGAAGGTCCTTTAGACCTTCTTTTACATCTTGTTAAAACTTCTAAGATGAACATTTATGATATCGATATTAAAATCATTATTGATGAATACTTAAAATTCATTGAAAGTGAAAAGGAAAAGAACATTGACATAGCTAGTTCCTATTTAGTGATGGCCTCTGAGTTAATTCATTTAAAAAGCAAAATGCTTGTCAATGAAGGGGAAGTAGAAGAAAAAAGTGAAGATGAATTTACGATAACATCAGAAAGTGATTTAAAAAGAAAAATCTTAGAATATGAAAAATACAAAAAAATAAGTGAAGACCTCCTAAAATTAGAAAATAAACGAAATAATTTTTATACTAAAAGTCCCATGAATTTAGAGGCATTTGTTGAAAAAGGCAGTATTAATTTTGGCCCTTTAAGCCTAGATGATCTAGTTAATGCTTTAAAAAACTTTAAACAAAGGGAAAAATATACCAAACCTTTGAATACGAAAATTACCAAAAAAGAATACAGTGTTGAAAAAAGAATTAATGACATTCGCCAAATTCTTAAAATCCGTGCCAAAGTTGAATTTTTAGAATTATTTAATGAAATGTCCAAAGATTTTATTATTGTAACTTTTCTATCGGTTTTAACGATGAGTAAAAATACCGAAATAGTTTTAACTCAAGAAGACAATTTTAAACCCATTTTCATTGAAAGGAGAGATATCCATGAATAAATTAGGTATATTAGAAGGTATTTTATTTGTTGTTGGTGATGAAGGCATAAACCTAAAAAATTTATGTGACATCATGAACATTGATTCTGAGGAAGCTAAGGAGCTTTTACTAAAGTTAAAAGAGTCATATGAAAATGAGGAAAGGGGAATCCGCATCAGTTATCTTGGTGATGCTTTTAAATTGACAACTAAAGAAATCCACAAAGAGTATTATCAAAGATTAGTTGAAAACCCCGATACTCAAACTCTAAGTCCCTCAAGTCTTGAAGTTTTAGCCATCATAGCTTACAATCAACCCATAACAAGAGTAGAAATAGATTCTATGCGTGGCCTAAGTAGTGCCCATTTAATTAGAAAGCTTGTAGCAAGAGGTTTAATTAAAGAAGCGGGTAAATCCCAAATGCCAGGAAGACCCAATTTATATCGCACAACTAGTGAATTTCTTGATTGTTTTGGCCTTGCCAGTTTAAATGAATTGCCCGAATTAGAAGAAACCGAATTAAATGAAGATGAGGAAAGGGAGTTATTTACATCGATTTATAAAGAGGAAGATCATGAAATGGGAATTTAACCGAACGCTTCGTCTTGAAAGTTTTAAAGATTATGAAGATTTAACTTTAAGTTATTTAATGTTTAAAAACGAAGCGATCGTAAATGCCAATATTCATTTTGAAACTTTTAGAGAAGTTTATTTTCAAAAATGTCAATTTAAAAACACCGTTTTTGATAACACTTTTTTAGGAAAAGTAAAATTTCAAAATTGTGAATTAAATGGTGTAACTTTTAATGAATGTAATTTAAGCAACGTTATTTTTGATAATTGCAAATTAATCAACATCTCTATCTTTTCCTCCACTTTAAACAACCTTAATATTACCGAAAGCTTATTAGAATATTCCAAAATAGAAAACACCCAAATAGAAAACTCTCTTTTAGATGATGTAAAATTAATGGAAAATATTCATCGTCACAACAAATATGCTTATTTAAACTTTTATAAATGCCAGTTTATTCGTGATAATTTTATTGCTACTAATTTTAAAGAGTGTGATTTAAAAACAAGCAATTTTAAAGAAACCAAAATCAGTTTAGATGATCTTATCTCATCTAAATTATCTGTCTTAAATCTTTTGGAAATAACGAGTTTTATGGGAATAATAATTGAAGAATAAAAAAACTATGTTATAATTAGTAAGGAGTGATCTTTAATGAGTTATATTGAACTAAAAAACGTCAAAAAAGAATATATTATGGGAAGTGTTAAAATTACTGCTGCCCATAATGTTTCATTTACTATTGAAGCAGGAGAATTAGTTGTAATACTAGGGCCTAGTGGTGCTGGCAAAACAACCATTTTAAATCTTTTAGGTGGTATGGATAATGCTACTAGTGGCAGCATAATTGTTGATGGTCTTAATATTACCAAACTAAAAAGAAAAGAACTAATTAGTTACCGTCGCAATAGTATTGGGTTTGTTTTCCAATTTTACAATTTAGTTCAAAACTTAACCGCCTTAGAAAATGTTGAGTTAGCTGTTCAAATATGTAAAAATCCTTTAGATCCCCAAACCGTATTAGAACAAGTCGGCCTAAAAGATCGCATAAATAATTTTCCCGCCCAGTTATCCGGTGGAGAACAACAAAGAGTATCTATTGCTAGAGCCATAGCTAAAAATCCCAAATTATTATTATGTGATGAACCAACTGGAGCCCTAGATTCCAAAACCGGCGTAAAGATATTAGAATTACTCGAAAAATCATGCCGCGAATATGGCATGACAACGATTATCATCACTCACAATGCTTTAATCTCGGAAATAGCCGACAAAGTAATACGTTTAAAAAACGGAACAATTGAAGAAATAAAGATAAATAAAAATCCTAAAGATGTGAAGGAGCTTGACTGGTAATGCGTCTTTTATACAAGCTTTCTTTTACCAAAATGCGTAAAAACATTGGCCGCTTTTTATCCGTACTATTTATAGTTGCCTTAGGGGTAGGCTTTTTTGCAGGTCTAAGAGAGACAACCCCGGATATAGAAACAACGCTAGATACCTACTATGATGACCATAATTTAATGGATTTTAAAGTTGTCAGTACCATGGGTCTAAATGAAGATGATGTATCAAGCCTAGAAGCATTAGAATATGTAAAGAAAGTTGTGCCAAGCTACTCAGTGGATGCTTTAATAGGTGGAGAAGAAGTTCGGGTCCATGCGATTGAAGAGGATATCAACAATGTGGCTTTAAAAGCAGGAAGAATGCCCGAAGCAAATACAGAATGCGTGGCCGATCATACCAAATATGAACTTGGAGATACCCTAAGTATCACCCAAATGAGTACGGAAGGCATCCTTACCATTACAGAATATACTGTTGTCGGACTCGCCGATTCTCCTCTTTATTTAAGTAGACAAATGGGTATTGCTAGCATTGGTACTGGCGAACTTGCGTCTTTCATCTATGTTTCAAAAGAAAACTTTAATTCTGAATATTACACGGAAATTTATCTTACTGCTAAAAATGCAACTGAAGAAGTCGCTTATGAAAGTGGTTACGAAAATCAAGTAAATCTTCTACTTGCCGAATTAGAAGAACTAGCTCCCATTAGAGAAACCAAAAGATATGAAGAAATACTAGAAGAAGCAACCCTTGAGATTAGAAAAATTGAGAGTGTTGCAGAGAAAGAATTAGCATCCGCCCAAGCTGAGCTCGATGATGCCCTAGAAGAGATTAATGAGGGAAGAGAAGAAATTGTGAGTGCGAGAGGCGAATTAGATCAAAGTGAAAACACTCTTAATGCGGAAGAACAAAATGGCTTAACCGAAATTGCGAGTGCTAGAAATACATGGCAATCAAACTATGATTTGTTTTTAGCTACTTTATCAAGTGCCGGTCTAACGGAGGATACTTTACAAACAACGCTAGATACTCTAAATACCCAAATTACCGACATGACCAACCTCTTAAATGCTACCTCAACTGATGACCCGAATTATGCCGTTTATGAAGCAAGTTTAAACAGTTTAAATGCCAACAAAACAAATTTAGAGACTTTAATTACTACGAAAGAAACTCTCGATGCTAGCAAAGCAGAAATAGATCAAAGTGAGACTCTACTAATGAATCAAATTGCTAGTGCTCGCGCAGAAATTGCGAGTGCGAGAGCCGAGATAGAAGCGAGTGAAGAAGAGTTAGATAATGCCTATCAAGAGTACTTAGATGGCCTTAATACTCTAAATGAAGAAAGGGCAAATGTAGAATCGCAAATCAATGAAGCTCGTCTTGCTTTAGAGAAAATCGAAAAACCAGAGTGGTACTTACTAGATAGAACAGACAATAATGGTTATTCTAGTATATGGGATGATGCCACGAAAGTAGATGCTATAGCAGGTATTTTTCCAATCTTCTTTATCGTTGTAGTAGCGCTTATGTGCTTTAATACCATGAATCGAATGATTGAAGAAGAACGGGGCGAAATCGGCATATTAACTTCTCTTGGATACACTAATTTTAAAATAATCAACGGCTATTTATTTTATATTTTCTTTGCTACTGTAATAGGTGTAACCATTGGTCTTTTAGTAGGTTACACTTTAATACCAAATGTTATTTATAGTATTTATAATGCCAATTATATTTTACCAAGTTTGATGATTAACATAAAATTATTACCATTCTTTATCATGATCTTAATCACATTAGGGTTAATGTCCATGATAGCCATTATTTCCTGCTTAAAAGAACTCAAAAATGTTCCCGCGACCATTTTACGACCAGCTTCTCCCAAAGCAGGAAAGAAAGTATTTTTAGAACATATCAAATTTATTTGGAAGAGATTATCTTTTACAGGGAAAGTAACAGCTCGTAACATGTTTCGGTATAAAAAAAGGATCATCATGACCGTTTTAGGAGTAGTAGGATCAACTGCACTTTTACTAACCGGCTTTGGTCTTAGAGATAGCATTAGTGGTCTAGCTGATCTGCAATATGGCAAGATTAATCATTATGATGCTCTATTTGTTTTCCAAAATTCATTTACAAACTTAAATAGTGATATAACTAGCAGACTGGCTAGTGACAATATAGAAGAGTACTTACCAATTTATCAAGCTTCATTTACTTTTGAAGCAAATGACTTAAGTCATGATGTTTATTTGCTTGTTTTATCAGACCCAAGCACAATTGATAATTTTATTACCTTTAATAGCAAAGTAAATGAAGAATTTGCTTTCCCAAGTGATGGTGTTGTAATAAGTGAGAAAATGGCTGACTTACTTCAAGTAGAAATAGAGGATTTTATACGCGTAAGAAACAGCAGTAATGAACTAGTCTTGCTGCCTGTATCCGAAATAGTAGAAAACTATACCCTTCATTACATCTATATGACTCCAGCTGTTTATGAAAAGTATTTTGAAAGTACAGTGGAATACAACATGATTATGGCTAATTTAAGTGATGATGCTAATCATGATGAATTATCAAGAAGTTGGATAGATTCGGGACTGATCAGTACAATTAATTACACCGAAGACAATATTGCCGTTTTTGATAACATGGTAGGTGGCTTAAACTTAATTGTCCTACTCATCATTGGTGCCTCATGTGCTTTAGCCTTCATCGTTCTTTACAACCTAACAACCATTAACATAGCCGAACGAATAAGAGAAATATCAACTCTTAAAGTATTAGGCTTTTACGATAAAGAAGTATCTAGTTACGTATATAGAGAAACTTTATTTTTAACCATCCTTGGTATCTTAATTGGTTTAGGAGCAGGAGTATTCTTACACATGTATGTCATCAACGTAGCGGAAACCGATAATATTTTATTCTTACACGATATTTTATGGCCAAGCTATATATATTCCTTCTTAATTATTATTTTCTTTACAATAGTGGTTCAAATCATTACCAACCAAAGACTAAAGAAAATAGACATGGTTGAATCTTTAAAATCAGTTGAATAGCACCAGTAAGGTGCTATTTTATAATGCTAAAAAATGCTATAATAAATGTATAAGGAAGAGTATTATGTTTTTCTAATTTTTCTCAAAAATTTTTTACAACATTGATAAAGGCAAAACGTCTATACTGCTTTGATAAGTGACGGAAAAGAGAAATGAAATATCAAGATAAAACATATTATTATCATATCTTTCATATTTAATTTTTCAATTGGAATATGATGTAAATTTAGAAGTTCTAATATTTCACTCCCTAAATTTTCTTCTAATAATTGTAAAGGAGTTTTATAGCCTTTGGTTGGTCTAGGGTAATTATTTAACCGATTAATAATATCTAAAATATCTTCACTAGATAATTCAGTGATATCAAATCCTTTTTTTATTAACCATCTAAGTA
>CALVHY010000052.1 GCA_944329205.1 uncultured Bacilli bacterium
CTAAACCAGGAAGTGTTACTCCACATCATAAGTTCAAAGCTAGTGTGTATGTACTTTCTAAAGAAGAAGGCGGTAGACACACTCCATTCTTCTCAAATTACAGACCACAATTCTATTTCAGAACTACCGATGTTACTGGTGTAATTGAACTTCCAGCTGGTGTTGAAATGGTTATGCCTGGCGATAATGTTGACATGACTGTTGAATTAATTGCGCCAGTTGCCCTTGAAAATGGTACTAAATTCTCTATCCGTGAGGGTGGACGTACTGTTGGTGCTGGTGTAGTATCAGAAATCGTTGAATAATTAAATTAGAGCCTAGCAATAGGTTCTTTTTTTGGTATTAAAAAAATCAGTCTATTCTGCGTCAGACTGATTTTCTTCAGTTATAATGGTTTCTTCTTCGCTTGGTGTTACGTCTTGGCTATTGGGGGTGTTGGTTGGTAAAATGATATCCAAAGGATTATCAGTATTTTCATCTAAATTATTACCGTCATTTTCATTATTATCACTTGGACTTTCACTTGTATCATTATTGTCTTCATTCGGAGTAGTAGGATTTGGGGTAGTACTTATACTATTAATATAAAGAGTTAATTGACTTACATTGTTAAGTAAAATACCATCGGATACGCTTTGGTTAGCTATAAGTCCTTGGGCAATATTAGGATTATAATAAGAGCTTGTCATATCTACAAATTCGGTATTTAAAGTTATTCCGTGATTGGTTGCCCAAGTCTGTGCTTCTCCGACGCTTTTTCCGATAAAGCTTGGCATAGTTTCAAGCCTTTCTCCTGTAGTTATACCTTGACCGGTAACTTTGGTTGTGTATTCTTCACTAGCATCAAAGCTAAATGTTTTAATCATTTCATGCTCGACTAATTCTAAATTTTCTTTCATTAATTCTCTAATAGCTTCTAAAGAACCAGGATAATAGCCGATTGCGGAGGTGAAGGAGCCATTGTTACTAAGTCTTACCGGTAAACTGTAATATTCTAAATAAGTTTTTTCAATGGTAACAAAGGAGCCATCATTTAAAGAACTACTTATCATTGATTTTAAGATGTCATAGAAGGAAAGAATCTGGGTGCTGGACATGTTAGTGGTAATGTTTTTGGTAACAGCATTTAATATTTCTTCTATTTTGAATAAATTATCTAAACTAGCTGCTTTATTAGCTATAGCTTCGACAACTTGTTGCTGATGGCGGTTTCGGTCAATATCACTTTGAAGATATAAGTGTCTACATCTTGCATAAGCTAGTGCTTCTTCACCGTTAATTGTTTGGAGACCAGGATCAAGATAGATCATACCGCTTTCGCTAGTATCACGATCACTATTTTGTTCACAGAACCGGCCATTGCAGTTTACGCCGTGGTTGTAGTTAAAGTCAGGAGCTTCAATATCTACCTCAATTCCTCCTAGAGCATCAACTAAATCAACAACTCCTTTAAAGTTTATTTTAACATAATAATCAATTGTTATATCAGTTAACTCTTCAACAGTATCAATAACACAACTGGTGCCATAAGCAGCACTGGAATTTATTTTGGCATAACGATTGTTATTGCAAGCTATAGGTACGTAAGTATCTCTTGGGATTGAAAACATAGTGGCATTTAGAGTTTTGGGATTAAAGGTAATTAGCATTAGCGTATCGCCATTAAAAGCAGCATTAGCATTTAGACCATCGGTTTCACTATCAACACCCATTAAAAGAACGGTAAAGGGTTCGTCTAATTTTTTGCTGCTCGTTAAAGTAGTGTCTTGGTTTTCCATTTCTTTGCTGTATGAATAAGCAACAACAGTATTTTCTAGGCCTAGAAAAGCTTCTTCACTTCCAAAAATAGTTTGGTAATTAGATGTTAGGAAAATACCATCTATTTCTTCGTTTAAAAGATCAAAAATCATTTCGTAATAACTGGCATATTCGACTATTTCGTTATTGGTTAAGTTATTATTTTCAATTAATTCTTTTGCTAAAATGTTTCCTTCAATGTCAGATGAGTTATTAATCATGCCTAAGACGCTCTCGTCGGTAATAGAAGTAGTACTTAAAGTAACTAAGTTAGTCGTGTAGGTAGTATATCGGTTTTCAGTAACACTTTTAATACCCGAGTATAAAACACTAATGTAATAATTAGCAAAACTAAAGATTATAACAAGAATAATTGTTATCGCGGTTGTTATGGCTATTTTAATATGTTTTTTTAAAACTAAATTAATTATGTTCCATAAAAAATAAGTAATTAACCAAATACCAAAAATAACTAAAACAATAATTCTTAAGACGGTTTCAATTCCTGCAAGGCTTAATAAGTTTTTAATCAACATTATATAACTGATTAAATATAATAGAAATGTAAGAATAAATGTGATTAAAAATACTTTGTTGGCTTTTTTTAATTTATTTAATAATATTTTCATTAGCAACCCTCATTTTTTTATTTTGACACTATACATTATATAATATATTTTAAATACTTGCAAATTAAATATGCACTTTACAGGATTTTTACTGATAATTTTGGGTATTGGTTGTTAATTTCGTGTAAATAGTTTATAATTATTATGATTAAAGATAATAAAGGAGGCAAAAATGAAGAAAATTTGGATGTTTTTAAGTTTCTTAATATTTGTCTTTTTTTGTCTAACTATAGATGTTTATGCTGATGGAGAGTATGTTATATTTTTAGATGCTAATAACATTAGAAGTGGCCCAAGTACAAACTATTCAAGGCTAGGAATGGAAAATGTGGGATCGACTTATTATCTTATTTCATCACAAATCGTTTTAGATGAAAAAAAAGATGGCTCATGTGATGCTGGTTGGTATCAAATTGATTATGAAGGAGAGAAGGGCTATGTATGTGCGGAATATGTAAGTGCAGTGCTAAGTCCTGAGGAAGAGACGACGGAAGCTACAACGGCTTGTGAGGCAGAAATGAAAGAAGCGGGTTTTCCAGCTAGCTATTGGGATAGTTTGTGTAGTTTAAAGGAGGCTCATCCTGATTGGGTCTTTAAGGCTGTTCAAACAGGACTTGATTGGTCGGTTGCCGTTAATCGTTTTACTTCTTGTGGGGATAGTTTACTGCAAACTAATAATTCAGAATGGATTGATACAAGTTGCAGTTATACCGAAGGTGGTTTTGTTTCAGTTAATCAAGAGGCGGTTTCTTATTATCTTGATCCAAGAAATTTTCTTACGGAACGATATATTTTCCAGTTTGAAGATAATCGCTATAATGCTTCTTTAGAAAATAGTTATGCAAAAATAGCTAGAGTCATTGTGGATAGTTCGGCTTTTTATAAATATCACGAAAATCTAGGATATGATATTACGGCAGATATTGTTGAAGGGGGAAAAACTTATAATGTAAGCCCTACGCATTTAGCTTCGAGGATGTATCAAGAATTAGGGCCGACGACAAGACTTCAAAATTTATACTCTGGTACTTTTAATGGTCTTATTCCTTATTATAACAAAGTATATGATTTTCGGGGTTATTACAATTTTTATAATATTGGAGTAACAGGAAGTTGTGTTACTTCTGGACCGGGAGCTACTTATTGTGGTTTAACAATTGCTAAAAATTATGGTTGGAATTCCGTTAATAAAGCAATTGTGGGAGGATCACAGTTTGTTTATACGAATTATATTGAACTTGGGCAATATACTTCTTATTTAGAAAGATTTAATGTTGTGCCAACTGATAGTAGTAAACTTTATATCCACTATTATATGGCTAATATGCAGGCTCCTAGTAGTGAAGCTTCTATTGCCTATAATGCTTATAAGGAACTTGATATCCTTGATTCGGCTTTTGTCTTTTATATTCCGGTATATAATAATATGAATGCAACAATCAGTAATACTCCAAGTGGGGCCGTAGATGGAGGTTCTAGCTCAAGCCCTAGTTCATCAGCGATTGGTACTATTGTAACTTCAGCTGGTTATAAAATATCTAGTGATTATATTAAAGGTATTGATCCTTTAACTAGTGCTGATACAATTAAGGCTAATTTGGAAGCTATAGCTGGTACTGGTAATGTTAAAGTAGAATTAGTTGGTGATGCGGATAAATATATTGGTACTGGTTCTAAGATCACGATTACTAATACTGAAGAAACAAAAACTTTAACTGTTTTAATTTATGGTGATACATCTGGTGATGGAATGGTTGGAGCATTAGATCTACTCCAAGTTCAAAAAAATATATTAGGAGCTTCTAGTTTAACTGGTGTTAGTAAAGTGGCCGGTGATACTTCAAGAGATGGAGTAATTGGTGCCTTAGATCTACTTCAAATTCAAAAAGATATTTTAGGGGCTGGAAATGTCGAACAAAGTTAGGAGGAAAAGAATGAAAAGAATGAAATTGTTTTTGTTAGGAGTTATTTGCCTTTTATTATTGCCTAATGTGGTTAGTGCTGCTAGCGGTAGTATTCGTGTTACTGGTACATCTAGTGCAGTAGTAGGGAACCGTGTTACTGTTACTGTTA
>CALVHY010000053.1 GCA_944329205.1 uncultured Bacilli bacterium
ATGGGAACAGCAAACTGGGGTGTACCCATAAATATGGTTTTAATCATTTGTTTATCACCAATACTATTTTATCAAATAAAAAGAGTTACGTCTATACTAACTCTTTAAGCTTAGTTTAAAAGCAGCCTTTTTTATTTTACATATACTTTACGAAACCACTACGAAGGGGTCAGTAGACGACCCTGTACCAATTAATACAACATCAGACCTTAGGTTTAAGACAGGACGGACGCCTAATGAGTAAGTCACGAAGTTATCATGGTCCAGGCTGCCATCCGAAGCCACCCGAAACACGTAACTATAGACGCCCAAACTGTTTGTGTGAGCCGGAGACATTGTCCAATATGCACTGCCCGTATGTAAATAATAGCCACCATTTGAATTATCTGCTCCTCCGGCATAAGCTGCTTCATCCGCCGTGATTAATCCGACGGGATAAGTTAACGCTTCATTCCCTATTCCTGCGCCATCGACGGTATATAGATCATTATCAGGATCAGGGCAATCATATGTTGGGATTTTATTCCAAGTCAACCTATACATTGCTCCATAATATGTTGTCGTGGTTCCGGTTCCGCCCGTATCATTTGGTGCTCCCCCATTTGTTGTAGTTGATGTTCGATCACCACAGAATCCCGTTGTTGTTGATATCTTACTCGTGTACTCGCTATAAATTTCTATATTATCTTGATACCATTCATCTACTCTTCTTTTAATTGCACTACTAGACCCTAGTCCATGCACTTGTCCACTTGTATACATATATCCTACATACATGTTATTATTATACGAACTATTGAAGGCACTGGCACTTGGCAATTGACTTCCTGTGTCAGTAGTACTGGTGCCATTATATATAATTCTCACTGTGCCATCGCCATTGATCCTGATGATTCGCCAGTAGAATCCTGCAAAGGAAAGCCAGTTTTCAGTGGTGTTCCCGGCAAAGTAATAACTTGTTCCATCCCCATCCGGGGCTTGATATATCGTGCCATTAGTGTTTGTAGTCAATATTGTACTAAAGTCTATTCTTTCTTGGATTGTTTTATCTGCTAATATTACTTCGGATAAAACGTATATATCAAAATACAAATAACATTTAGTCCCCTTATCTGTCATTGGAGTTACAGTTAAAGCTTGAGTTGTTATATCATAGTTTAAACTAATTGATGTATCTTTTTCACCATTAACTTCACAATAACTTTCGCTACTGTTTAATATGTATTCGCTTGTGGGGGCAGTATCAACGCTTACATATTCCCCTGCTTCATTTTCTTGATACATAGCAATAACATTTAAATCAGCATTATTAAATGTAATAGTTCCATTAATTAGAGGAATACTTTGGGTAGTTCGATATTTTGCTCTTGTAAAGTTTAGGATTAAGGTTGTGATTAACGCTATGACGATTACTCCTATGATGATGTTTCTTGGTAAGTTGTTGGTTTTTAATCTTTCTATTTTCATTTTTACCTCTTTCTTAGGGAAGGTCTACTTCATTTTCTAAATAAATTAAAACAAATATAATATATCCATATAGTTATATATATAGTATATATCCATTTGGTTATATAGTCAAGCAAATATTTTTATGATGTGTAAAATAAGATTAGAGGTATTGTATGAAAATAGAAAGATTAAAAGAAATTAGAGAAGATAAAGATCTTCTCCAAAAAGATATTGCTAAAATATTAAATATTACACAAGTTCAATATTCTCGTTATGAAACAGGAATGAGAGTAATACCAGTATATCATCTTGAAAAATTAGCTCGTTTTTATAATACATCAATTGACTATTTAATTGGTCTTACCGATGAAAGATCACCTTATCCTAAAAGCATATTAAGTAATAAATGATATGCTTTTTATTTTATGGTTTCACTTTTTTTAACAAGATATATTTTGCCACTGCGATAAAAAGCATAAAAGACATCTTTTAAGGCTAATTTTTTCTTTTTTAGTTCTTGTTCCAACCAGACTTTGGTTTTATGTATATATTTTAAGGCTTTATCTTGAATTGTTCCATCTACAATTAAAGGCATGGGATAAGCACTTTTAATCTTAAAGAAATTATATTTAAAGATAGATAATTTACCATTTGGCTCTAAAAAGGCATATTCAACTTCTTCAATATTTCTTATTTCTTTTTGCCTTAAACTAAGAAGTAAATCATCCATACTGTATCTTTGCTTAACCATTTCATGATAATTTATTTTACCATTTACAATAATTAATGAAGGTTTACCGCCAAAAATAGTTCTAAATGTTCGGGATTTAATGGAGATGTAAGCTAGTAATAATTCAAGAATGACTAAAAGGGTTATAGGAGCTATGGTAAGAATAATTGAATCATTGCTGTTTTCAATACTAATGGCTACTAATTCAGCGATTAATATAGATACGATTAAATCAATTATTCCTAATTGACCTATTTCTCTTTTACCCATTATACGATAAGCTAGGGTTATAAAGAAGTAAAAGAAAAGAGTTCTAAACATGACATTAAATAATTCCATTATATCACCTATAATTATTATGTTAAAAGTAATATTATTTTAATCATGTAATATAATTTAGCAGGTGATTTTATGTATAAAATATTGGAATATTTGAAATATTTAGGTTTGTTTTTGCTTTTAGTAGTGGGTATTGCTATTATTACATCTTTAATTAGTTTAACCGGTTTAAATAGCGTAGTAATAAGTAAAGTATCCGTTATATTAACCGCTATAAGTTTTTTAATTATTACAGCCCTTGCTAGTCATAAGACAAAAGAAAGAGGAATAATACTAGGTTTGAAACTGGGTTTAGCTTGTATAATATTATTGGTTTTAATTAATTTAATTGTATTTAAAAGTTCTTTTAATATCGACAGAATAATTTATTATACTATATTATTAGCAAGTGGTTTATTAGGGGGATCATTGGGGAAAAATATTAAGTTAAAGAAAAAACTTAAGTAATAATAAACTTAAGTTAAGATTTAAGATCTATTTTATTAGTGTTTAAGTCAATGGTAGAGTCATCACGGTAATATTTTTTGGTAATGGGATTGGTAAGTTTTTCTTCTAAATAGCCAGCTTCATATAAGTCTTTTAAACTAACTAGGCTTTGGCATTTATCTTCATAGTAGCATTTTTTAGCATAATAAGAAAATTCTTTTTCGACAACTAGTAATAATTTTTCATTATGATTTTCATAAATTTTATAAATTGTGGGAATAATAATTATTATAGCTATAATAATAATGGTGTAAATAATTACTTTTTTATTACTCATACTTTTCTCCATAATAATCTTTAATAAATTGTTCTCTTAGTTCGAGCAGGGAATCATTTTTAATAGACTCTCTAATTTCTTCCATTAAATGAGTTAAGAAACGAATGTTGTGAATTGATAAGAGTCGGGCTCCAAAGGTTTCATTGCTAATAATTAAATGGCGAATATAGGCTTTAGTATAATTTTTACAAGCATAACAATCACATTGAGTACTTACCGGGGTAAAATCTTCTTTATATTTAGCATTTTTTAAATTAATTTTACCATATTTTGTATAAGCATGACCATGACGAGCTAATCTTGTGGGGGATACACAATCAAAAATATCTACACCTCTAATGGTATTTTCAATTAAATCAATAGGATCGCCAACTCCCATTAAATATCTAATTTTATCTTCGGGTAAATATTTAGTAGCGTATGAAACCATTTGATACATAGTTTTTTTATCCTCACCTACACTAGTACCACCAATAGAATAACCATCAAAATCAATTTTAGCTAGTTCTTGGGCACAGTATTTACGTAAGTCAGCATAATTACCGCCTTGAACAATGCCAAATAACATTTGGTTTTTATTGTTATGGACGCTTTTACCCCTTTTTGCCCATCTGATGGTTCTAGCAGTGCTTTTTTGGCAATATTCATAAGTAGCAGGATAGCCTATACATTCATCAAAACTCATGGCTATATCACTATCTAACTTGTTTTGGATAGCAATCGATTTTTCAGGAGTAAGTAGTAGTTTATCACCATTTAGGTGGTTTTTAAAATAAACGCCCTCTTCAGTAATATCTTTGGGTTTAGCTAAAGAAAAGACTTGAAAACCCCCACTGTCTGTTAAAATGGGTTGATCCCAGTTCATAAACTTGTGTAGACCGCCAGCATGATAAATAACATCTTCTCCTGGGCGGAGCCATAAATGATAAGTATTAGCTAAAATGATACCGGCATGAACACTTTTTAATTCTTCGGGAGCTAAAGTTTTGACTGTAGCAAGGGTACCTACCGGCATAAACATTGGCGTTTCATACTTTTGACCATTATAAACAAAAGAGCCTAAACGAGCCGCTGTGTTTTGCTCTTTTTTTTCTAATTTATATGTAAATTTCACTTTGACACCTACTCTTCTTCTGGGCCACGACTAGCACAGATAATGTTTTTGTCTTCGATGAAATCATCGGCAGTTATTTCCTCAACTAGTTCTTTGTGAAATTCATTATTCGCATAAGTATAAGTGTAATAAGCCTCAACAACTTCATCTCCATAAGTGTGACAGACACTAGTACCATGGTAGTTAATGTCTTCAACTACTCTTGTAGCATATATCGTAATAGTGTTATCTTCATAAGTAATAAATTCCGTATAATCTTTGATAAGCATGTCATCATCATCAATATTAGTTTCAGCTAAAACTATGGTTCCGTCAGTTTTGATGCCATATAAAGTTGTGGTTCTCCCGGCCGTACCATTTGTAAAAGTAAAGACAATTATATCGTCAATAACATGAAAATTTAAAAATATTTTATAATCAAGACTGCCATTTTCTTCAATGTTTAGACCATCTTCATAATAAAATTCATGACCATTAATAGTGGCTCTTATCGCATTAGGATATCCATTTTCTTTAAAGTCTACAAACTCAAAAACAAGATGTTGTTCTTCCCCATTAACTTCAATATTATTTTCGCAATAAATGGCATTAGAACTATCACATTCACTTACAACTAAGGCCCCTTCATTAACCCTTACTCTTATGCCGTCAACTCGAATGTGAGAATCACTAAATTCATAGACGCTAGCAAAAATAAGTAAGCCAATAATAATTAGGCCTATAACAATTATTATAATTATTTTTTTCTTATTCATGTACATCACCTGTCTAATTAAATTATAAAAAAAGAATGATAGTTTGGCAAGTATTAAATGATAAATACTTTATTATTTTTTGCTTCGAGGATGCGTTTTTTGATAAATATTTTTAAGATGATCAGCGGTTATGTGGGTATATATTTGGGTAGTACTTAAAGATTCGTGGCCGAGAAGTTCACCAACACTACGGATGTCAGCACCCTCATTTAGAAGATCTGTAGCAAAAGTGTGGCGAAGGGTGTGAGGGGTTACTTTGTTTAAAATATTATTTTTTAAAGCATATTTTTTTACTATTTGCTCAACACTGCGAACACTTAATTTCCCTGTTTTACTAGTTAGCAAGTAGTCACTATAAAGACCATTTAAAAGCTCTTTTCGAATTTTTTTTATATATAAGTCGAATAAAACAGGATCGCACGCTTCATAAAAAACGATTCGCTCTTTATTTCCTTTGCCCATGACTCTTAAAGTTTTTTCTTTAAAATCAAGATCTTGTAATTTGATGTTACATAATTCACTTACCCGCAGACCAGTAGCATATAAAAATTCAATAATAAATAAATTACGATAATCTAAAGTGCTTTTAAAAGTTAGAGGATGAAGCATCTCATCTCTTTCACTGTGATTTAGAAAATTAGGTAATTTTTTAATGACTTTGGGATTTTTGATGGTGGCAAAAGGATTGATCAAGATGGATTTTATTTCGACTAAATAATGATAAAAGGATCTTACCGCGCTTAAATATAAAGAAGATGTTTTACTTTCATAGCCTAAACTTACTAAATAAGCTTTATATTGATTGGCTTGGTCTTTATTGATTTGGTTAAAAGAATAATGCTTGGTGGCTAAAAATAAGCTATATTTTTTTAAAGCTTCTTCATAAGTATTAATGGTTTTAGCAGAGTAATTAAGTTCAAGACGCAAATACTCTAAAAAAGAATTAACATAACTATTCATGTAAATATAAATATAGCTTTCTTTGAATTAAATAAGGAAGATGACCTATAATACTTAAAAATTCTTCTTTAGTTTTAGCATTTTTTATTTGGGCAAGTAGTTTATTATCAATTTTTTTGGTTAAAAAATTAACTATTTTATTAACAAATAACTTATCAGAATAATTTAAGTTTAATAAACCCCACATGTCATAATCATAATCTTTGGTTAAGGCAGCCATTTTCCTGGTGTTTTTGTTTTCATAGTAAATGATTATTAAAGGCATATTATCTTCGACGTTTAATAAATTAGCTTCTTTTATGGCTTCTATTATTTCCTTTTTATAAAAGCGTTGCGTAAAAGCATCTAATTCTTCTAAATTAGTTGTTGTATATTGATTAGACATTTTTAAATCTAATAAATTAATAGGAAAATAATTTTTGGGTTTTACTTCCACAGCTAAATAATATTTATTTTCCATCAAACCACTCCTTATTAAAAGTATAACACTTAAATTTAAACTTGTAAAACTATATTAATAAATAAGCATAATAAAAAGCAAATATTCCAAGCATGATTATTGCCTCTTTTCTAGTTATCGTTTTCTCGCTTCTTGCAAAGATGAAAAGCAAGAATGAAGATAAAAAGAGAATGACAATATCAACTAGGCCAAAGCCATTTAAGGTCATGTCTCCATAAATAACGATAGGAAGGCCTAAAACAATACAGATATTAAATATATTGGTACCGATAATATTACCTAAAGCCATATCAAATTCCCCTTTTCTAGCGCTGGTAATAGTCATAACCATCTCGAGTAAGCTTGTGCCAATGACAACGGCAACCATTGTAATAATTTTATCACTCACATTTAATGCTTCGGCAATATTAGTAGCATTATCTACAATTAAATCACTACTATAGATAATTAGTAAAATAGATACAATAATTAAAATAAGGGCTAAATATATAGGATATTTAACTTCTTCTTTTTTTCTATTTCTTTTTTGCGCATAACCATATTAACCAAATATAGGACAAAAATCATAAAAACTAATATCAAAATTAAGCCATCACTTCTTGAAAAAGTATTAGGTGTAAGAGGATTAAACATACTATCAAACATTAAAATGGCAAAGCAAGTTGTAACCAAAAATAAAATTGGTAGTTCTTTTTTGATAGTGATATGCTTTACTTTAATTGGTTTGATAAAACTAGCAATCCCAATGATGAAAAACACATTAACAATGGAGCTACCTACAATATTGGCAAAAGCCATCTCCGCGTTTTTGAGGGCCACACTTCGAAAAGAAATAGCCATTTCCGGAGCACTGGTTCCAAAAGCAACGATCGTAAGGGCAATAAGCATTTTGGGAACACCCATCCTTGTGGCTAAGCTTGATGCGGCATCTACTAATATATCACTTGCTTTAATAATAACAATAAAACCAATAATTAAAAATACGACTGCCATATTCATCTATCCTTATAAATATTTTACACGATAATTAGAAAAATTAAAAGTTTTTTTCAAAAGCTTAAGAAAAAAACTTGACTTTAAATATTAACAATGATATATTGTTAATGCGTACAAATTGGACCTCTAGCTCAGTTGGTTAGAGCATCCGGCTCATAACCGGGCGGTCGTAGGTTCGAGTCCTACGAGGTCCACCAGCTTGCACGTGTGGCGGAATTGGTAGACGCACTAGACTTAGGATCTAGCGGTTAATTCCATGGGGGTTCGAGTCCCTTCACGTGCACCAAATAGTGTTTCAAAAGCTCTTATTTTAAGGGCTTTTTTTAGACTTATTTTTGAATAAAGATTGATTAAAAAGAGCTTTTAAGATATAATACGATTAATGGTGAGGTGAGCTCATGGAAAGATATCAAGATATAGAAAGAAGTATTATCAAAAAGTATCGAAAAAATATTTGGTGTAAATTTACAAAAGCAATTAGAGATTATGAAATAATTCAAGA
Organism: uncultured Bacilli bacterium; assembly: GCA_944329205.1. GTDB lineage: Bacteria > Bacillota_I > Bacilli_A > RF39 > UBA660 > Caccenecus. The sequence goes on from CALVHY010000053.1 coordinate 8,069, forward strand.
TAATGATAAAATTATGGTATGTATAAGTGGGGGTAAAGATTCTTTTTTAATGGCAAAATGTTTTCAAGAGATTAAAAAACATGGGAAAGTAAATTTTGATGCTTATTATGTTGTAATGAATCCTGGATACACTAAACAGCACTTAGAAGAAATTAAAACAAATGCTGAGATTTTAAATATTCCTATCGAAATATTTGAAAGTGATATTTTTGCCTCAGTAGAAGTTATAAATCATAAAAGTCCTTGTTATATGTGTGCTAGAATGCGTAGAGGTCATTTGTATAATAAAGCAAGAGAGCTTGGTTGTAATAAAATAGCGTTAGGTCATCATTTTGATGATGTAATTGAAACTAATCTTTTATCCATGTTTTATGGGGCTGAAATTAAAACGATGCGTCCTAAACTTCATAGTACTAATTTTGAGGGATTGGAACTTATTAGGCCAATGTATTTAATAAAAGAGCAAGATATTATAGCATGGAGTAAATACAATAATTTAACTTTCTTAAACTGTGCTTGTAAGATGACTTTAGAAAGTACAATTGATGAAGAAAAAAGTAAAAGAAAAGAAATTAAAAAATTAATTAATAACTTAAGAAAAACAAACCCTTATATTGACTATAATATATTTAAAAGCATGGAAAATATTAATTTAGATCAAATATTGGGTTATAAAAAAAATAATGAAAAACATTATTTCTTGGATGATTATGATAAATAGTTAATTAGCGGTTAATTCCTCTAATTTTTTTATAGCTTCATCAAAAGTAGAAACGCCGATAATAGTAAGATCATAATCTTTTTCGGCAGCGATACTTATAGCTTCTTCGTAATTATCGCTTGGGCATAAAAAGAGGTCAGCATCGTTTTTTACGGCCCCAATAAGCTTGTATTTAACGCCACCTATAGCGCCTATTTGGCCATCAATGTCGATGGTTCCTGTACCAACAATCTTTTTACCACCAGTTAAGTCTTCTTCAACTAACTGATCATAAATAGCTAAACTCATCATTAAGCCCCCACTAGATCCTACTTCACTAGCTTTAGAATTTATGGTAACTTCAGGGTTGGTAACATATTCATAAGTAGTTAGAAGACTTACCCCTATTTTGGTGCCATCAGTTGTTTCATAAGTAGTAGCATAACACTCTTGATAGGTACCATCACGTTTTACCGTTAAGGTTACTTCGGTGCCTTCAGAAAGAGCAGAAATAATATTTTGTAAGTCTTCTAAAGAAGATACTTTAACGCCATTAACCATTTCGATGGCATCGCCAATTAAAAGATCAGTATCAGCTTCTTGGGCTATATAATTAACTTCATTAATGGTACTAGTAATGACTAATTCTTGGCCTGCTTTTTGATAGGCATTAATAATGGCAGCATCCATACTACTTTGCATGCTAAGACGTTCGCGCTTTAGCATTTCATCCATGTCCTCACCTTCAATAGTAATATCTTCCTTAGCCACAATGTCCCAATCGGGAATGATGTAGGAAATAAGTAAAAAAGGAATTGAGCCTCTAACCATGGAGACATAAGCCATGTTAAAAGAGCCTTCTGATTCATAGCCATCTAAAACAACAATACGATCTTGTAAATTAACCGAACCTCCAGGGGCATATATAGAAAAGGGAAGTTCAATCATAAATAATAAAAAGACAATTATAATGGCAATTAAGCCTTTATAATTCTCTTTAATAAATTCTTTTATTTTTTCATATACTTTAGTAAACAATTATATCACCTAATAAATTATATCAAATATCGAGGTAATTATGAAGGAAAAATTATTAAATTTTACTTTTTGTTTATGTTGTTTTGGCAGTATTTTTTTTATTTTTAAAAATAATAAGGAAGTAGCAAAAGTTATAATGGAAGCTTTAAACTTATTTGTCAGTAAAGTTTTTGTTTCTTTGTTTCCAATGTTTGTTATTAATAATATTTTGATTAATTTGAATATCCCCTATTATTTTTATAAAATATTTAATAAGTTGTTTTTGAAGGTTTTTCATGTCCGAGGAGTTGGGGCTTATGTTTTTGTTATGAGTCTTATAAGTGGAACACCAAGCAATGCTTATATTTTAAAAGAATTGGAAAGTGATGGGGCTATAACTAAAGAAGAAGCTAATCATCTTTTAGCTTTTACCTATTTTTCTAATCCTTTGTTTCTTACTTTGATGTTGAAGATGATATTTGATAGTTTTACAACTTTAAAAATAATTTTAATTCATTATATAACTAATATTATCATTGGTATACTTTTGCGAAAAAAAGCTTTAAATTTACCTAAAGCAGGACTTTTTTTAAAAAGAAATGAAAAGATGAGTTTAAATAAAAGTATAACAAAAAGTATTAATACCCTTTTAATGATTTTGGGGACCATTGTCTTTTATATGTTAGTTATATATATCGTTACGAATATAGTTAATATTAATCCTTTAGGAAAAACTTTAATCGCGGGTTTTTTAGAAATAACAAATGGTCTTAATAATTTAGCTTTATTAAAAATAAGTGTTAAATTAAAAGAAATAATAGCTATATTTATTATTTGCTTTGGAGGTTTAAGTATTCATAGTCAAATAAAAGCAATTCTTGAAGATACCAAAATAGATTATAAATACTTTTTAAAAGGAAGAGTTATGCATGCTTTTGTTGGGATTATTTTAATTATTATTTTTTAGCAAGAATAAGCAGGAGGATAATTAGTAAATTCGTTTCTTAAACCTATATAGGTTAGCTCTAAATCATCAATAGTAGTTGTATTTTCGTTATTTATTAAAACAGGAATCGTAAGACTAATTAAATAATAGTCATTGTCTAAAGCTAAATATTTATAACTCGGACATAAATTGTAGGTAGCATTATCACTACGAAGAGTATAGGCCTCATCATTGTAGGTTAAAGTATCATTTTTGATAGTAAGTGATTTTTCTTCATCCATATGAAATAAAATGGTTGTACTATCATCATTTTTTATAATATCAAGGCCATTTAGATGATAAGTAAGAAAATCACTTTCAATATTTTTAATAATTTCGGTTCGCCTTATTTCATCACTACTGGCATAGCTAGGATCATAATTGATATTTTCAAGCATTAGCATAACCCGGAGGATTAAAAGTAAACATACTGATATTAAGGCGATACTAATAAGTAATTCAATAAGGGTAAAACCATGTTTATTCATTACTCATCACTCCTATACTTGCATAATGATAATTGTTATCAATTAAAAACTCGCCAACTAAACGATAGGTATAGGCCTCATGATTCGATAAAGAATTTATATAGTTGTTAAAACTGCTAGAATATTTTTCGCTATCATAACTTTTTAGGCCATATTTAACCAAATATAAATTATTAAGAGCTAAAGAATCGATTAAAGAAGGGCAACTAGAAAAATTAAAATTATCACAGCTGAGAGTTATAATATCTTCATCATTTAGCAAATCTTGCAGATTATGAAGATTTAAATACTCCTTTAAATAATACATTTTATAAATGTTTGAGGCATCATCATATCCTATATTCCTTTGCGTGTTGTTATACATGTTAACAAAAGTGGTATAAAGCAAAAGAAGTGATACCATAACAAAAGTGATAACAACAATGGTCTCTAAAAGAGCAAAACCTCTTTTCATTTGGGCACCTACTTTTCCTCTTTATTCTTTTTCTTATGAAGACGTTTATAGTAAAATATACCAACAATTAAAAGGAAAATAATGATCAAAATAATGAGAACAAAATGAGAAAATTGATCAAAAATACCTAAGATAGATTCCCAATTCTCCCCTACTTGGGCGCCAATGATGGTTAAGACGGAATTCCAAATTAAAGAACCTAAAATCGTATATATTAAAAATTTAGGCATGGACATTTCACTCATACCAGCAGGAATCGAAATTAAACTTCTAACAATAGGAATAAAACGACAGAAAAAGACCGTTTTATTGCCCTTAGTATCAAACCAGTGATCAGCACTTTCAATATCACTTACTTTAAGACGGAGAACTTTGCCGATTTTGCCGGATACAATCTTTTTTAATCTTTCTTTATTTAAAATTTTACCAACATAATATAAGACAATAGCCCCTAGTAAAGAACCTAGAGTAGCAAAAATAATGACACCAAGCACACTTAAATTGGTAGAAGTGGTCATAAAACCACCGAAGAGCAAAATTACTTCGGAAGGAATAGGCGGAAAAATATTTTCGACGGCTATAAGAAAAAAAACACCAAAATAGCCAAATTGATTCATGATTGATATTACTATTTCTTGCATTTAGATCATCCTCTCTTTATAAGTATATCATAATTAAAACATTTGGGAAAGGACATGTTTTGAAAATATTGAAGAAAGTGAATTTACCTCGGGGGGTATTTCATGCTATAATGATTAAGGAAGTGATTTTATGCGTTATAATGTTATTAAAGATGCTAGTCATATAATTAATAAAAGCCCCTATTTAGTAAGTAGACCGGAAGTATACAAAAATAAGTGGGCTAGTTTTTTTCAAAATAATAAACCAATTTATTTAGAGTTAGGGACTGGTCGAGGCGAATTTATTATTAATATGGCCAAAAAGTATCCCCATATTAATTTTATTGGTTTGGAGTTGTATGATTCCCAACTAGTGAAAGCTGTAGAAAGATTAAGGGGACAAGATTTACCCAATTTAAAGTTGATTAATGCCGATGCTCGAGATTTAGATAAAATATTTGGGAAAGAAATAGATACTATTTATTTAACGTTTTCAGAACCATGGCCAAAAAGACAAGATGAAAAGAAAAGATTTACGCATGAAACATATTTGCGACTTTATGATAAAATATTTAAAAAACACAAACGTATTATTTTAAAAACCGATAATAAGGGATTATTTCAATACTCCCTTGAAAGTTTATCAAAGTATTGGTATACGTTCGAAGTAGTAAGTTTGGATTTACATAATGATGAAAGAAAAATACCAAATATTATGACAGATTTTGAAAAAAACTATGATAAAACAGAAAAAAGACCAATTTACTATCTTGAGGCTAAGTTTGAAGAATAATTAAAAGATCATAACATGGCTTATGGTTTTTTTATTACTAAAAAAACTAACCGGATAGGTTAGCTAAAATTAATGAATAATTAATTTTATTATTTAAGCGTTTTTTCTTTTAAGGTAGATAACAGCGCCAGTTATGGCAGCAATACTTATAAGGCCAATGGTTATATATAAGCTTGCAGCATCAAAAGTTTGCGGTACCTCAGGTACTTCTTCTTCAGTCGTATCTGCTGGAGTAGATTCTTCCTCAGCTGGTTCTTGAGGAGTTACTTCCTCTTCCGTTGGTTCCTCAGTTTCACCTGATTCACCTAAGTTTCCTTCTGATTCTCCAGGATCAATAACACCAACTGTGTTATTTTCTTCTAAAGCTTGGATAGCATTTTTTATAGATGCCGCATAACCATCAACTGTTGCTTGTTCAAGGGATGTTTTGTTATCAACAACAGCTGCGATAGCCGTTTGAAGGGTAGCCCAACTTTCTTCAGTATAATCTTCTTTAGTTAAAGCTTCAGCCTCAGCAATAGCAGCATTTACTTCAGTATAATCAGCTGGAGTTGCATAAGTACCAGTTGAAGCATCATAAATAACATCAGCATTGGCTATGTGAGCAGTAATATCTGTTGCCGCAACAATTTGCGCACCATCAGCTAAAGTAAACTTGCCAGTTAAATTGCCTTCAGCACCAGCTTCAACCTCCATTTTACTAGTAACATTAATTGTACCTTCATTGGTAACGCTAGCAGGGTTAGATTGTTCATTTGGATCAAGATCTGTTCCTGTTCCATCTAGGGTTGTTGAGGTCACAATAAATGGACAACGAATGTTAAATGTAGCATTTTCTGCTACGACAAAATTCATAGGATAAGTTACATCATCATACCAGTATTCAGGATCAAGATTAGTTCCATAACTAATGCTTTTTCTTGTGTAGAAAATATAGTCTTCATCATTAGTTGTTGAGGCAACACCACTATCAATGTAAACCGTAATGGCATTTGTGTTGGCATCAAGCGCTACTCTCATCGTAGTATTTTCACCCATTTGAAGATAATAATCTTCGGTTGCACCTACAAAGGCATCTGTGCCAATTTTTAGAGTATCTTCTGCTGTTAATGTAAGAACATAGACACCGGGAGTTGTAGTATAATCTAAAGCTCCGCCAGTTGCATTTTCTCTTACAAAAGCTTCAATTTCTCCCGCGCTAAAGCCGGAAATTGTGTAATCAGCTGCTGCGACATCAGTTATATTAAACAACATTACTGATGCTACCATCGTAAATAATAAAATTATCTTTTTCATTCTTCTCTTCCTTTCCTTATAATTTTATTACATGAAAAATAACATTCCATCCAATAGACAAAACACTACTCTTCTAATTTAAATTTTAGCCTATTCTAAAGTTCATGTCAACCCAAATAAAAAGCATTTACATTACTCGTAAACGCTTACTTTCTTTTTGTCTCTACCAAGTCTTTCAAAACGGACAACGCCAGTTACTTTAGCAAATAGAGTATGATCTTTACCCATGCCTACATTTGCTCCAGGATAAATTTTAGTTCCTCTTTGACGATATAAAATAGAACCTGCTGAAACAGTCTCACCGTCTGCAGCTTTGGCTCCTAGCCGGCGGCCTCTTGAATCTCTACCATTACGAGTAGAACCTTGAGCTTTAACGTGAGCAAATAATTGGATATTAAGCTTCATAAAATTCATGGTCTAATCCTCCTTTATTATTTTAATATTTTTTTTATAAGTTAATGTTAATTCACTTAGCATAGCTAGCATATTTTCAATAATTAAATGAACAATCTTATTATCACTGGTGAGTAGAATGGTAAGTTTGTCTTGCTCTTCTTTATAAGTTAAAGATTGTTTATCAATTCTTAAACAAGCATTAATACTTGTAATCACAATACTTGATGCTGAGGCACAAACAATATCTTTACCATACGCGGCAAATTTTGCATGACCAGTTATAACAATTTTGTTTTTACTAATATGTACTTTAATCATTTTTACTTATTAATTTTTTTAACAACTAATTTGGTGTATGGTTGTCTGTGACCTTGAGTTTTACGATATTTCTTCTTAGGTCTATATTTGAAGACTTTAATCTTCTTTTGTTTACCATGTTTTTCAACTAAACAAACAACACTAGCACCGGGAACGTAGGGATTACCAATTTTATCATCAACAGCTAAAACACTCGTAAATGTTATTTCGCTTCCGGCTTCATTTGGTAACTTTTCAACGTAGATCACATCGTTTTCAGCAACATAATATTGTTTGCCACCAGTTTTGAACACTGCTTTCATATTCATTACTCCTTACCATTTCCGCGTGGTTTTTTACGAATATAAAGCTACTCGCATGCATAATTCTAACAAAATTATATGCATTTGTCAAATAGTTGCTTAAAAAAATTGAAAGTTTCTTTTTAAAAGTTTTTTTTCACTTACATAAGTATTATTCCTCTTAAAATAATGATAGGTATCTTTTCTTAATAATGATAAGTCTACTTCTTTTTCATTTTTAATTTTTTGATATGGAAAATCATGTAAATATCGTTCTAATAAAAAGCGATAGTTTTGATATTTAAAATTTTTATATTCATAAACCATTTTGTAAATAAGAAAAGTAATAATTAGATAGTTATTTAGAGAAAAAAGATGATTATAAGTAATAAAAAGAAGAATAGATAACACACTTAATATAAAGCTAATTTTAAAGGCTTTTTTATAGGGGAAAAAGATTTCCCAAAGAGATCTAAGTAATTGATATCCATCTAAAGGGATGATGGGAAGTAAATTAAATAGCAATATAGTTGTATTATAGGTTAAAAATAACTTAAAAGTACTAATCCTAATAAATGAAGAAGAATAAAGAAAAGTAAAAAGGAAATAAAGCAATATTTGGAAAATAACGCCAAAACTAGCAATAAAAAGGTCATGAGATATTTTGGTGTTAATTTTTTTATCGATTCTAGTAATTCCCCCACTCGGATAAATATCTACGCGTATAATTTTGTAACCCAAAAGCTTAATAATAAAAATATGACCAAGTTCATGAAAAAGGACAATGACATAAATAAGAATAATATTTTTAATAAGACCCGTAAATAAAAAAGATAAAATTAAAAAATAAGTAGATAAATGAATATTAAATCGTGGCAAGATACTCTTCATAACTCATAAATTCACCATCTTTGGTAATAGTTAGATAAATATCATCGCTATTACTTGTCCCAAGAATACTTCCGGCTTCTACATAATCATAAACTAAAATATCAGTATCCGTTATATTGGAATACCATATGTCTACCCCATCATTACCTTGAATGATAATGGTATTTCCTAAATCATCTTTCTCACCAATGAAAACAACTATACCACTAGTAATAACATTAACAATTTCATTTAAACCAATCGTTAGCTTAACTCCGTTTTTAAAAGGCTCAATGTTGGTATAGGTAATACTCCCAAAAACAACCTCGGTATCTTCTTCGTTTACCGTAGGATCAACACGGCCAAATACACTTTGGTATAATTCACTTATTTGGGTAAATTCAAAAGAATCTTCTAAAACATATTTTTGATATATTTTTTTATTGCTATCACTTACATTGGTAAAAATAATGCTTGCTAAAACAAAGATAATAGCAATTAAGGTTCGTGAAATAAGACCTTTAAAATATTTTAAGTTTTTTGGTAATTCTTCTTTTGAAGGTTTGCTATCAACATAATTTTGACGTTTAGCTTTATTTTTCCGAATAATACTATTAACTTCCTCATTCATGATTATCACCTAGATAATTTTATGTATGGTTTTAATATTTTATAACAAAGAAGATAAAAGATAAGATTATAAATATAGTTATTTAAAATGAATTTAAATAAATAATTGAGACTATAATTGTTTATTAAACCGATACTTAAAAGATAAAATAAATAGAGGAAAGTAAGAAGAATTAGATAATTAATGAGATTGATTTTAGTTACTTTTAGATGTTTAATAATTAAAAACATGATAATAAATATGATGGTATTTAAAAAATAGGTATTTAATATTATTAAATCAAGGGTTAGAGGTATTAAGAGAAATAAGAATATTTTGTTTTTAGGATAAAGTAAAATACTTATTAAAAGAAAATAAGTGGGAGTGGAACTAAAAAAGGAAAGGAAAAAATCTATTAATAAAAAAATCATGATTCATCTTCCTTTAACTGGGAGATAATAGCTACGTATTTAAGTTTTGGTAAACTATCTAGGGCCTCTATTTCTAAGATGTATTCTAAGTCAAGATTATCCGTATTAATACTTTTAACTGTGCCAATAAATATGTTGGCGACGGTTTTGGTTAGGCCGGAGGTGTAAACTTTATCACCTATATTTATATCTTGATCAAGTTTAATGTTTTGAACAATAATTTGATTGTCACGACTAGTTAAAATGCCATAAGAATCGTTTATTTTGACAGATAGATTGGTATTAGGGTTAGTAAGGAGTTCTACAGTGCTCGTGTTTTTTTTAACTTCTTTAATGATGCCAACAAGACCCAGTTCGTTAATTACTAAATCTTGAGGTTTTAGGCCATCACGAGAACCTTTGCCAATTGTTATTTCCTCGTAAAATTTGTAGATATTATGAGTGATGACTTTACTATAAATAATATCATAATCATAATGATCAATTTTAAGTAAGTCTTGCATGTTTTTATATTCTTCTTGATAATATTTTATTTTTCCTTCATAAGTTACATTGGTTAAAGCTTCGGTATTATCAATAAAACCCCAAAGGGTGTCCTTACATAAAAAAAGAAGATAGATAATTAAAAGAGCAATGATAAAAAAGTTTTTCTTAAACATAGGCATGCACCATTATTAGTATTTAATTATTTGCCTTAATATATTCATCAAATAAATTTAAAAGAGATGCATTAATACTTTCATAATAACTAGAATCACTGGCTTTAATTAAAAGTTCATAGTTAGCTATTTCTTTTAGAAAAGTGCTGTTAACTTTCATTTGTTCTTGATAAAAAGAAATATTTTTATCTTGAAAATAACTACTCATTAACGCAATGATGCTTTTATCTTGATATACACCAATAACAACTTGATAAAGGCCATCATTTTCATAAATAAGGCTATTGGGATACTGATAAGCTTTGGTACTAGCATCATCCATATTATTATAAGTGCCAATATAAAAATAAGTAACTTCGGGATTAAGAGCAAAAGCTACTTCATCTTGAAACTTATAGGATAGAAAAAAAGCAACAGCCATGCCAAGGATTAGGGCAATCAAAAATATCTTCACATTCTCTTTCATATGCATCACAGGGATAGTTTAACATAAAAAATAATAAAATTATGTCGAACTAGCCAAAGAAGATAAAAGTTATGATGAAAGCTGCTAGTATACCCATTAGATCAGCGAATAACCCGACGGGTAGGGCATATTTAGTTTTAACTACTTTAATACTGCCAAAATAAAGGGCTAAAACATAAATGGTGGTATCCGTACAGCCTTGTAAAGTAGATGCAAGCCTTCCAATATAACTATCAGGACCAAAATGAGCAAAAATATCATTCATGATAGCTAAAGATGCAGTCCCTGATATTGGCCTTAAAAGGGCCATGGGTAAAATATCAAGAGGAATATTTACAAGATCAAAGAAAGGTTTTAAAAAACCGAGGAGGCCATCAATAAAATTGCTATCTAAAAAGATATTAACAGCAAAAACCATAGCAATAACTGTAGGTGTAATATGAAATACCAAAACAAGACCTTCTTTAGCCCCTTCTAAAAAAGAATCATATACGTTTACGTGTTTTTTAACGCCATAAATAATAATAAATAAAACAAAAAGAGGAATAACTATTTTACTTATTAAATTCATAATCTCCTCCTCCTTCTGATAAAATAATCTAATACTAAACCGGATATGCTAGATACAGCCGTTGCTAAAATACTCGTAATAATAATCTCGGTGGGATTAGCACTGTTATACATAAGCCGTAAGGCAATAACTGTCGTAGGAATAAGGGTTACACCACCCGTGTTTAAAACTAAAAAAGTTATCATTGCCTCAGTAGCAGTATCTTTCTTGGGATTATCTTTTTGGAGTTCTGCCATGGCTTTTAGACCAAAGGGGGTTGCTGCACTACCTAGACCTAGCATGTTGGCACCAATATTGGAAGCAATATATCCGAGGGCTAAATGATCCTTGGGTAAACTAGGAAAAAGTCTTCTAAGAAGAGGATTTAAGACTTTAGCAAAAACTTGAAGTAAACCAGATTTTTCTGCGATTTTCATAATACCGGTCCAAAGAACAATTAAAGGCATCATCTCTAGTATTAAATTAACCCCACTTGTGGCATGGGTTAAAATACCATTATTAATAGTATCTATTTGACCCGTTAAAAATGAATAAATAATGGCAATGAGTATGAGCCCTACCCATATGACATTTACCATGAAGAAAACCACCTTAATATTTTACGAAACAAGCCTTCTTTTTCTTCTTCTTTTTTTTCTTCCACTTTTTTAGCATAGATGCTTTCGGTATGAAGTAAAGTGTCATTAAGCATAACTTTAGCTTCACCTATTTTAATACCATCATATATATAATCATATTTATAAAGACTAATATTTATTTGTAAATCAGCTTTTTCTTCTTCCGTTACGAGAGCATAATAATCATTTTTAACGTAAAATAAAACATCTTCATAATAATCATCTTCAATCGTAAAATTATTTTTATCAATAGCAAGCAAACTATCATACTTGGAAAAATAAGTTTCGTATAAACTTTTGTGATCTAAAAAATCATTACCATCATTTAGAGTGACTACGACTAAGTTTTTGTTATCACGAGATGCAGTTGTGACAAGGGTTCTTCTAGCAGCATTGGTATAACCGGTTTTGCCTCCAGTCGTATATTCATACATGGAAAAAAGCTTGTTTTTGCCTTCCCACTGATAAGTTTTTAAATTACTCTTAGCAGTATATTCTTGAGTTCCAAAGATCTTTTTAAAAGTCTCGTTTTGCATAGCTACTTTGGTTAAAAGAGCCATGTCATAAGCTGTAGAAGTGTTTCCTATGCCATCATTATCTAAACCGTGAGGATTAACAAAATTAGTGTTGGTCATCCCAATAGTACGAGCATATTCATTCATTAAATAAACAAAGGATTCTTCACTACCAGCGACCGTTTTGGCAATAGCAGTGGCAGCATCATTTCCACTGCGGAGCATTAGGCCATATAATAAATCAATTAATTTAATTTCTTCCCCAACTTCTAAATAAACACTAGAACCATATGATTTTAATACATCTTCATCAACTACAACTTGTTTTTCTAAATCACTATACATAATCGTAACTAAACAAGTCATGATTTTGGTAATACTAGCAATTAACTGGGGTTCATCTTTGTTTAAATCATATAATACCCGGCCACTATTTAAATCCATAACTATAGCTTTATCAGCACTTATAGCTAAAATATTTAAGGGAAATAGAATAAAAAGCAAGAAAGCAACTACTAGTTTTTTCATCGGTCCTCACCTATTTAAATGTATGAATATATATTGGGTTTTATAACTTAAAAACTGATAAACAAACGTTTATCAGTGTATATATTATGTGTATTTACATTTAGTTTACAACGAATGGGTCATCGGCTGTTCCGGTGCCGGAGAGTTGGACATCAGCCGAGAGATTTAATACTGGTCGGACACCTAACGCGTTAGGCATGTATTCGTAGGTCAGGGATCCACTCGAATTCACATAGAAAACGTAAGCAGTGCCGGCACTAAAGAAATACGGAGACATCGTCCAATAATCCTGGTTCGTATATAGATAATAACTACTATTGTTTACTCCTCTTATTCCCCCTGCATAGGCTACTTCATCCGCTGTAATTAATCCGACTGGATAAGTTAAAGCTTCATTTCCAATTTCTGATCCTTCCGTCGTATAGAGATCACTATCATTTGAGCAGTTATATGTTGGTATTTTATTTATATTTAATCTTATATATGCTCCATAATATGTTGTCGTTGTTCCAGTCCCTCCTGAGCCATTACTTATAGTTTCATTTGTACTTGGACTTCTATCTCCACAGAACCCAGTGGTGGTAGATATTTTGCTCTTATAGTCTGTATTACTCGCTATGTTATTTTGGTACCATGTATCTACTGCACTTTTTATGATACTACTTGTTCCAAGGCCATGTACCTCACCATTTGTGTACATATATCCGACAGAGGCGTTATTTCCCGACGAGCTATTAAATGCACTGGTACTGGATAACTTGGTTCCTGTTCCCGTAGCACTAGTGCTTGTACCATTATAAATTATTCTTACTGTCCCATCGCCATTGATTCGGATGATCCGCCAGTAAAATCCAGCAAACTGTAACCAATTTTCGGTCGTGTTACCAGCAAAGTAATAACTAGTGCCTTCCCCATCCGGGGCTTGATATATCGTGCCATTGGTATTTTCGGTTAATACTGTGCTGAAATCAGTTCTTTCTTGAATTGTTTTGCCAGCCAATATTGTATCACTCGCTAACACTTGAATATCAAAATACAGATAACATTTTGTACCCTTTTGGGATGTTCCTAATATATTTATTTTTCCATTTATATATTCAATGGTGATATCCTCGTCTTTTACATCATCTACGGCACAATAACTCTCACTTGTGTTTAAGGTATAACCACTTGTTGGTACTATATCTACCTCATCATATCCTCCCGCTTCATTTTGTTGATATATAGCCACTATATTTAAATCATAAGGAATATATGTGATTGTCCCATTGATTAAAGGAAAAGATTCGGTTACCCGGTATTTTGCTCTTGTAAAGTTTAGTATTAAGGTTGTAATTAACGCTATGACTATGACTCCTATAATAATATTTCTTGTTAAATGATTCTTTTTTAAAGTCTCTATTTCCATAATCTTTCCTCTTTTCCCATGCATCTTACCATACTTTTAAATTTATTTCATTACGTTCGACAAAACTAGCTAAAACTTAGCAATTTGCTATCTTTATCTACTCTATATATTTAATATACATTATTATTGAGTAAAAATCAATAAAAATCGTTTTATTTTATGAAAAATTATTTTATGTTGCATACTTGGGTTCTCTTATTTGTTTTTTTGTGTAACAATTAATACAAAGAAAGAGAGTTTTTAAAATGATGAGACTAAAAAAAGTTAGAATTTATGCTGATTTAAATCAAAAAGATGTCGCGGAAAAATTAGGGGTTGCTTATAGTAGCTATAACACCTGGGAAAGAGAAAATGATCTTATGCCTTTAAAACAGTTAGATAAATTTTGTAATATTTTTAAAGTATCCCTAGATTATGTCTTAGGGTTTAGTAATATTTGGGAATACCCTGATAGTGGGAAAATAGATCCTTTTTTATTAGCTAAAAGAATAAAGAGAATTAGAAGAGAAAATGATTTATCTCAGGATGATTTAGCTAATATGTTTAATATTACCCGCTCTTCAATAAGTAAGTATGAAAACGGCATTAATCTTGCTCTTACGTCTTATATCATTGCTTTTTGTAAATATTTTAATGTCTCTGCCGATTTTGTAACAGGGAAAATTGATGAGGAAATTAAACTGGACTTAACAGTTAAAAATTAGTCTAGTTTTTATTTGGTATATTTTGGTTCTTGATTTAATACAATTGTTTGCTTATAATTAAAGTGGTGATGCAAATGACGCAGGTTTATTTAAAACGAAACTTTTTGTGTATTGATCTAAAAAGTTTTTTTGCTTCCGTTGAATGTTTGGATAGAGGCAAAGACCCTTTTAGCTATCCTTTGGTGGTAGCTAATCCTAAGCAAGGGACAGGAGCGATTACCTTGGCTGTTAGTCCTTATCTTAAAAGCTTGGGTGTAGCATCAAGATCGCGTCTTTTTGAAATACCTAAAAAAATAAAATATGTTATAGCAAAACCGAGGATGAGTCTTTATCTTGCTAAATCAAGAGAAGTAGTTGAAGTTTATTTAAAATATGTAGCTAAAGAAGATTTACATATTTATTCGATTGATGAATGTTTTTTGGATGTAACAGATTATTTAAAAATGTATAAAAAAAGTGATTATGAACTGGCCTTAGATATTTTAGAAGATGTAAAAAGGACAACTGGATTGTGTGCTACTTGTGGGATTGGGCCAAATATGCTTATGGCCAAAATAGCAATGGATATCGAGGCCAAACATAATAATGATTTTATAGCAAAGTGGACTTATGAAGATATCCCGGATAAATTATGGAGTATAGCTCCTCTTTCTAAAGTTTGGGGAATTGGGCCGAGAATGGAAGCTAATTTAAATAAAATGGGGATTTATACGATGGGTGATTTAGCTCATTTTGACCGCTATAAATTAAAGCAAAAATTTGGTGTGATTGGTTTAGAACTTTGGAATCATGCGAATGGGATTGATCTTAGTAGAATTAGGAATATGGAAAAAGGAGCTGATAAGTCTTATTCCCATAGTCAAGTGTTGTTTAAAGATTATAATGGGGAAAATATTAAGATTATTATTAGAGAAATGGCCGAAGTTATGGCTCTTAGATTACAAGAGAATCATAAGACTTGTCTTAAAGTGGGACTGGGTATGTCGTATTCCAAAAGTGTTGGTGGTGGTTTTTTTCATCAAATAACCCTTAGTAATCCTACCGATAGAAAAGATGTGATTTTGGCTAATTGTTTAATGATTTTTGATAAGTTTTATCAAGATTTACCTATTCGCAAAGTTAGTATTAACTGTGGAGATTTGGCGGATAAAACAGGAGTGCAATTAAATATTTTTGATAATATCAACGAAATAGAAGAGGCTGATAGTATTAATCAAGCTATAAGGGAAATTAAAAATAAATATGGGAAAAATTCTTTACTTAGTGCCTCTAGTTTACTTAGGGATTCAACCATTAAAGATCGGAATAAAAAAATAGGAGGTCATACGGCATGATTGATCGTGGTTTTGTTAAATGGCAACCCTTTAATTCCCTTACACCACTTAAAGATACATTTGAAGAAATTGATAAAAATAAGACTAAGAGAAAACCTGTTTTGTTTCCAGAACAAGTAAGTTTACTTAATGAACAGATACTTAATGCTTATTATAGTAAAGATAACATAATTATTAAGTATTATGAAAATGGCAAAATAATGAGTGTTAAAAGTGTTATTAAAAAAATAAATCCAAGTAGCAAATTAATGGAACTTGGATGTGGTAAAAAACTATTCTTTGGTCAAATTATTCAAGTTAAATCGGGATAAACATAGTAGTATAACCAGTTGTGATATAAAAGAGTCGAAGTAGATAGCCATGAATAAACGGGTTCTTTATTTGGATCGTTATCTTTATAATAATTACATGGAGGATTAATATCTAATCCTTTTTTTAAGTCTCTTTTATATTCTTGATCAAGCGTGCATAAATCATATTCAGCATGACCAGTTAAAAACACTTTACTTTTATCTTTACTCTCAACAATGTAGATGCCCGATTCATTTGATTTACTAGTTAAGTAAAGATCGCTTTTTTCCATTACTTCACTTTCAATAATACTGCAATACCTTGATTGAGGGATTAAAAAGTAATCATTAAAGCCTTTAGTTAAATCAGTTTTGTGCACAAGATAATGTTCGTATAAGCCGGATAATTTAGTTTCGAGGTTGTAACGGTTGATGCCATAAAAGTACTGAAGAGCAAATTGGGAGGCCCAGCAAAGAAAGATGGTTGATCTAACATGAGTTTTGGTGTATTTAAAAAATTCTTTTAACTCTTCAATGTAGTCAATACTTTGATAGTTTAAGTGTTCAAGGGGAGCTCCCGTAACTATTAGGCCGTCATAAAATTTATCTTTGATCTCAGAAAAAGCATAATAGTGTTTTAGATAATAATCTTTTTTTTTAGAATCTGCCTTTTTGGTATTAAGATAAATAAAATCAATTTGAACTTGTAAAAACTTGGTGTCTAAAACGGTTAGAAATTGCCTTTCGGTATCTTCAAGGGTAGGCATTAAATTTAAGATAGCCACTTTAACATGGGGTTTTTGAGCATCTATTTGGCTAATAAATCCAACTTTTCCTTGCAATTTTTGAATACATTCTAGGTTTTTACTTAAAAATATAGCCATGTTTTTACCTCACTCCTTTAATATTTATGAGCCATTACTTTTAAAATGACATCATAATCATCATCGATCGCAACTTTATTTTTTTTAATCATTCCACATTTATCACAACGATAAATTATTTTTAAATTATCTTTGGGGCTCTTTTCAATATCAATGGGTCGCAATATTCCTAGACATTTACATAATCTATCTCCAGGATAATCATCAACATGTAGACTACATAAGCATTTGGGACAATGGTCTCTTGCTGTGTAGGATAAGGGCTCGATGAAAGCGTTACAAACAAGACATGTAAAACTTTCATCAACCATTTTAAACTTTTTTGAATCCATTTACATCACTTTCTTTAATTCTTTTAGAACTAGTAACATTTCTCTAGTTACTAATTTGTTTATTTGCAAATCTCCGGGATGGGTTAATAAATATTTTTTGATGTTTTTAAGAGGAATATAAGTAAGCGTAAAATTTCCGTTTTTCTCTTGGTCATCTAAATTTATATTATCAAGATTATATGCTTCATCAGTAAAAATATAAAAATAATATATTTCAATACTGCGATTATTTCCTTTAACAGGATAATCTTTTAAAAAATATTTTAGAGCAAAAAAAGGTTCGTATTCCCCTTTTAAAACAATACCCGTTTCTTCTAATATTTCTCTTTTTAGGGCATCGTTAAACGTTTCATCGCTTTCTAAGTGGCCACCAGGAAATTGAATGGTACTGTAAGCCTCGGCAAGCAATACTTCTTTTTTAGAGTTTACCATGATGGCTTTAAGACGAATAATGTGATCGTTTAGCTCTTCTTCTTTTAAATGATTATAATTAATAATTTTCGTTTTCATAAATACCACATTATTATTGTAAACTAAAAAGCTAGATAAAACTAGCTTATAGCTTCGACTTTACATTTATAAGACAGTAAAAATCCTTACGGACTAAATAAACTAAATGGTGATCTGTATGGGATTTGAACCCATGAATGTTGCCTTGAGAGGGCAATGTGTTAACCGCTTCACCAACAGACCATAATATCTTTTTTTTAAAAGATATTATTATATTATCATACTTTAGAAAGTTTGACAATTAATTGTTGTAATTTTCTTTAAATTTTGTAAGACGATCAGACATTCTTTTTTTGCCAAGAATTTGCATAATATCATAAAGATTAGGGGTCATGTTGGAAGTAGTTATAACAACTCTTATAACAGTCGTGAAATCAGCAATGTTTCCTTTAAAATTATTAGGATTTTCTTTGTATTCTTTCATGTTGCTCGCATAACCCATCTTGTCACATAACGCTTTAATTTTATTAAACCATACTTCTTCGGAATCCGCTTCATCGTAATAATTATTTAAATATTCTTCCATAATCATAATAATTTCTTCTTTATCCGTAATTTTGGTAAAATCATATGTCAAGGGCTTATTCCACTCTTCATCATATAGATACCAAGTTTTCGGAAAGATACTTAGATAATTTTCATAATCTTTTCTTGGTTTTTTGGTAGTTCTTTCAATATTTAGGAAAGTAATAGTATCATCTTTGTATTTCTTTATTAATTCATATACGTGTTCATCATAATTTTTAGCCCAAGCTAAATATTTTTCGTAAAGCTCGCTGGCACTAATCTTGGAAATATAATTTTTAGAAATGTTATCTAACTTATCGAGGTCAAATAAGGCTCCACTTGAGCTCATTTTTTTGGGACTAAAAGGAAATTCGTAAAAAGGAGTATCAGGATGATTAGTGCGCCATTCTTCAAAATTAGAGTTAGCAATAGTTAAGACAGCATCTATAACCGCAAGAGGAGGATATCCTTTTTCTTCATAGTAAAACATTAAAGCTTCAGGGTCTTTGCGTTTAGAAATTTTACGGATTGTATCTTGATCTTTTTTTAAGATTAAAGATGTGTGAATGTATTTAGGCATTTTAAAGTTAAAAGCAGCAAAAAGCTCGTAGTGAAGAGGAAGGCTACTTAGCCACTCTTCCCCTCTAACAACATGGGTAGTACGCATTAGGTGATCATCAACCACATGAGCAAAGTGGTAAGTGGGAAGACGATTTTCACTTTTCATGATCGGAACATCAATATCGTTTTCAGGCATTTCGATTTTTCCTTTGGTTAAATCTTCAAAAAGAAATTTCTTAGTAAAATCCCCTTCCGAACGAAAGCGAATAGTGTATTTTTCCCCATTTTTTATTCTTCTTGCTAATTCATCATTAGATACATCTCGATATTTGGCATAGCGGCCATAAATACCAATTCGTTTTTTGGATTTGGCTTGATATTCTCTTATTTCCTTTAGTTCTTCACTTGTTAAAAAGCAAGGATAAGCCCGGCCAATACTGATTAGATGTTTGATAAAGGCGTGATATATAGGCATTCTTTTACTTTGAATATAAGGGCCATACTTTCCTTTAGTTTCTCCGGCAAATTCGTATTCATCAGGATATATATTGTAGTGTTTTAAAACATGATGAATAAATTCCATTGCTCCATCAACACTACGAGCTTGATCAGTATCTTCGTTTCGTAAGAAAAAAATGCCGTGGGAAGCATGAGCAAGACAATAGTTGATAGTTGCACTCATCATATTGCCAATATGCATAAAGCCTGTGGGAGATGGAGCAAAACGAACTACTTTGGCCCCCTCCTCTAAATTTCTTTCTGGATATAATTTTTCATAATCAGCGATAGTTTGGGTAATTTCAGGAAATATTAGGTCTGCTAATTCTTTGTTTGTCATAATTAACCTCTTTTCTTTATATATTGTACCTAATTATCTTAAAAAAAGCAAGATTCTTATAAATCTTGGCGGGCTTTCATAAATTCTTTTAAAACCTTGGATAAAGCTCTTTTTTCAATACGGGAAACATAACTGCGGGATATTTTTAACTTGCTAGCAATTTCTTTTTGCGTGTGCTCTTTTTCATTTAAAAGGCCATATCTTTTTATTAAAATTTCTTTTTCCCGGGGAGATAAAACTTGAAAGTATTGGTTTAAGAGGTAAATATTATCTTTTAAATGGAGCGTTTGTAAAATATCAACTGAATCATCTTTGATAATTTCCATTAAACTAATTTCTTGACCATCTTTATCAAAACCAACCCAATCATTTAAACTAACAGTATTGGCTTGTTTTTTGTTACTACGAAAATACATTAAGATTTCGTTTTCAATGCAGCGAGCAGCATAAGTAGTAATTTTCGTGGATTTGCTTTTTTGATAAGAATCTATTCCTTTAATAAGGCCAATGGTACCAATGCTAATTAAATCATCCGTGTCATATTTAGCATTATCAAATTTCTTGACGATATGGGCAACTAACCTTAAATTATGTTCAATTAAAGTGTTGCGAGCTTCTTTATTGCCGGCGAGCATTTGGTTGATCATTTCTTCTTCTTCATCCGGTTTTAAGGGTTCGGGAAAAACTTGATTAGAATAACTACCGGTAAACATAAGCATATCTTTAACTAGGCTAATTAAACTTAAAAACATTTTTTCACTTCCTAATAAAGTATATTAAAAGGAAAAAAAAATAGCATTAAAAACTATTTAAAGAATTTATCAATGCTAGTATCTAATATAACACTTATTTTATATAAGTCATAAATCGAAATAGGTAGGTCGGAATCAGCCATTTCAAATTTTTGGAGAAAGTCTTTTTTTATTTCGGCATACTGGCTTAATTCGGCTATAGACATGTTTTTAGCTTGGCGATAAAAGCGGATGTTTTTTCCAACCGTTTTATACATTTCCGGGTTAAATTGATATTTTGTTTGCATAAGCACACCTCTCTTGACTTTATTCTTCAAAAAATTTTTCCATAGATACATTTAGAACAACAGATATTTTATATAAAGTATTTAAGGACATGCCTTCTTTCCCAAAGGTAGTTTCAAAGCGTCTTAAAAAATCATTAGATACACCAATATCGGTTGCTAATTGTTCTTGGGTTATACCACTCATCTTACGATATTTCCTGACATTTCTTGCTACTACTTCAATGATATTATCTCTAAAAGTAAAATCTCTTTTAAACGTTGTCATATACTCACTCTCCACTATTATTTTACTAGTTTATGAGATTTTTTACTATGAAGTAATACTTCCTATTTTTGGTATCTATTTTTATTATAAGCTAAATTAAGGGAATAAACAAGAAAAAATTACCATTTTTTGGTAATTAATTCATAACTCTTTTAAACATTCGCTCTAAATCATAAATACTAAATTTAATAATAGTTGGCCGACCATGAGGACAGTTGTAGGGATTGTCACATAAAACTAATTCGTTTAATAATTCAGCTTGAGCTTCAGGGGATATTCGCGTATTAGCTTTAATACTCATTTTGCAAGCTAAGGTAGCTGCTAGATGATCATTAAATTTAAGAGGATCAAATTTGTCTTTGATATTTATAACTAAATCAATTATTTTGCGAATGCTTTCTTCTTCATATCCCTCTAAAAGCCAGGTGGGATGAGCTTTGATGATAAAAGTGTTTAGACCAAATTCTTCGAGGACAAAGCCCATAGTAGTTAGAATAGACAAGTTTTCTTTTAAAGCTAAAAAGTCAGAGGCAGCTAGTTCAATAGTAATGGGGATTAAAAGATTCGTTGTGGTAATTTCTTTCTTTTTTAAAGCATTTAAATAGAGTTCATAATTAACTCTTTCTTGGGCGGCGTGTTGATCAATCAAATAAATGCCTTCTTCATTTTGGGCAATTATATAAGTTCCTAGGGCTAAGCCTACGGGATACAAGACGAAGTTTTTCATTTCTTTATTTACCACTAATTCATCACTGACTTTTAACTCTGGAGTATTTTTTTTGACTTGCACTTGAAAGTTTAATTCGGTTTGATGAGGTTTTGCTTCTTTTTCGGCCATAGATGTGACGATATCAGCGATAACACTATCTTTAATGATACTTACACTTTCTTCTTTTAGAGCATTTGGTATTAGTAAATTATTGTACAAAGTATCTTTAATGGTAGTGTAGATTAAATCATATAATTCCTGCATTTTACTTATTTTAACATCTTGCTTGGTAGGATGAATGTTTACATCAACTAAAGTAGGGTCGGTATTAATTTTTAAGACGACAATAGGATATTTGCCATCCGGCTTGTAGGTATGATAAGCATCATTTATGGCTTTGTTAATTTCACTATTTCTAATTACACGATCATTTACGAAAGTATTTAAATCATTGCGGTTCGAACGAAGAATTTCCGGTTGGCAAATATAGCCATATATATCAAAATCATTGTTGCTAGATGAAAACTCTAACATCTTATTTGATACATTTAGGCCATATATTTCATGAATCGTTTTAAGTAAGTTATCAGATCCACTTGTTTTTAGTATTATTCGATTATTGTTTAGCAAGGTAAATTTTATTTGGGGATGGGCAAGAGCTAATTTTTCGATTAAACTTACGGAATTGTAAGTCTCTGTGTTTTCCGCTTTTAAATATTTTAGCCTTGCTGGAGTATTGTAAAATAGATTCGTGACTGTAATAGTGGTTCCTACCCGCAAATCGCCACTTTTATTTTCAAGTACTTCCCCACCTTTAATATGAATGTAAGTCGAATTGGTACCATCACTAGTTTTTAGTTCTACTTCTGATACACTGGCAATCGATGGTAAGGCTTCACCGCGAAACCCCATTGTATCTATGAAAAATAAATCATCATCTCGCAATATCTTACTTGTGGCGTGTCTACAAAAAGCCCTAAGAGCATCCTCTTTATCCATACCAAAGCCATTATCTGTTACTTTAATGCTTTCTAAGCCACCTTTTATTAACTCTACTTTTATTTCGCTCGCTTGCGCATCAATACTGTTTTCAACTAGTTCTTTGACGATGCTGGAACATCTTTCGACAACTTCACCAGCCGATATTTTATTGGCTAAAGCTTCACTCATAATATGTATTTTACTCATAATAATCCTCACTTACATCTATTCTTGTTTCTAATTTTTCGACATTGCTTAAAATAGTAGCATCTTTTTTGATGTTTAAAAAGCCAAGACCAGGCATAACCAAATCGTGATTTTCCGCAACTTTTAACTTATAGATGGGTTTTTTTGCTGATGAAAATTCTCTTTTGATGGGAATATTGCCATAAAAGGTGATATTATTTGGTTCTAAAAAGAGAAATTCGTAATGATTGATAATAATTTTGGTACCGGCTTTTATTTGATAAGTTAAAGGCTTTATTTCTTTATTTGATAGGGCTAAATCACAAAATTCATAAGAAAAACCAGGTGTGTCAATGATGGTGTAATCACCAATTCTCAGTTTGATAAAATCAAGTGTAGTATTAGGCTTATTAGAAGCAACAATTAAAGCTTCTTTTCCATTTGCTTTTAAAAGTTTATTAATATAAGTACTTTTACCAGCATTAGTTATCCCCATAATGTAAGCTGTTTTTAATTGGTATGCAGCCATTACCTTAAAAATACTAGCCGATTTATAACTTGATTTAGAACTAATAAAAATAATTTTATCTTTAATTTTATAGACATGTTTTAACCAATTTTCGATTTTTTTTAGCTTCATCTCTTTTCTTAAAATATCACTTTTGCTAATTACCAAAACTTTGGGAATTGTAATTTGGTTAAATATATGCAGAGTTTTAGCATTAATGTTTAAAAAATCGACAAGAAAAAAGGCAAGAGCATTACTCTTATTTACTTGGGCTAAAACTTTTAATTCATCAATATGTTCATTTTTTTTCTCGCCATAGTGTTTAAGGCGAAAACAGCGACGGCAATAATCTTTTTTGATATCGCTAGTAAATCCTGGGAGAGATTTATCTTTGGTTTGCAGGATAAGGCCACAGCCTAAACATTTTTTATTCATAGTATTCTCCTTTAATAAGAATCCCCTTTTTTCTTAATTTACGATAAATAAAACTTTCAAAAAAACGATTTATTTTGGTACACCATTTTTCGTAATCACCTAAAGGATTTATTAAAATGGAAGTTATCCCTACCCTGTTAGCCCCTAAAATATCGGTTAAAAGTTGGTCCCCTATCGCGGCTATTTCGTGGTATTTAAACTTGTACATGTTCATGATCTTTAAATATTTCTTTTTGAATGGTTTGTGGCTGGATGAGGCAACATCAACATTTAAACCCTCTTTAAAAGGAATTAATCTTTTTTTACCACTGTTGGATATAATAATTATTTTAAAATCTTTTTCTAACTTAGCAAATAGTTCACTTACTTTTTTGGAGGGAACATCAATATCTACCGGAGTTAAAGTGTTATCTAAATCAAATAGTAAACACTTAATACCCTTTTTCTTTAATTTATTATATTCAATATCATATATACTGTTTTGATACATATCGGGAATTAAGTAATGCATTATAACCACCAAAATTATTATATCAAAAAAAAGAAGAAGTGGCTATCTTTTTATCTAGCTAAACTTTCTTCTTCTATCATTTGATCAATTATCTTGATTTGCTCAAAATCAAAGTTTTTAAGAGCTAAACCATAAACATTAATTAAATGTTCTAAGCCATTTAACCACCAATTAATAAAAATATCTTCTAACTCTTCTTCTGTTAAGGTTATATTGTTTATTAAAGGATATAGCCCCGTATCAAAATTACCGGTTTTAATTCGTCTAAGTTTTTCTTGCCGTAACTCTTCTTTTGCTTTTTGGGCCAGCTCATAGATTGGATTAGTAAACTTAGGTAAATAATGGGGAATATTTTGGTTAGCTACAACTGGTTCTTTCATAAAGTTACCTCCTAACTAGATTATAACAAGAAATGCGTTAAAGTGCAAATTATTTTAGGGCACTTAAAACATTACTAATTATATCAATATTATCTATAGCATCACTTATCTTGTCAGTTGCTCTTAAACGATATTTGACTTTCATTTGGGCTTTGTAGTTTTTTATATTTAAGGGGTTGCGATTTAGGTCTTTTAACCAGTAAGAATTATATTTTAATAAGTCATACATTTTCCCATCTTTTTTTAAATCCATTAGAGCATTTACTTGCATTTAATCCTCAAAAAATTTATTGATAGGCCTTGGATTTACAGGGCCTTTACTTACAGGCGTAGATGGGGTTTTACCGGTTAATTCTTGAACTAGGCCAAGAGCTTTTTGGGCTGTATTAATGTGCTTTTGAACGGAATCCATATCTATGTGCTTAACTAGATCGGTTATATTACCCAAATTACTTGAAGGATTATTTTTTAAATAATTGTTCCAGGCCCGATCATCAGTTCCATAAATATCATATATTTCATATAACTCTTGCCAAGAGGCAGATCCTGATTTGACATTGCGGACTAATTCAGGATGGAGACGGGCAAATTCTTTAAATTCTTCTTTTTTAGACATAATATCACCATTACATTATATGTTTAGGGCTAGAAAAAAGAAGTGAAAAACACTTCTATAATTTGAAATCATCAAGGAAATCGGCCATAGATAAATTTGAGGATTCTTGCTTGCTAGGCTTTTTTATTTTAGGCTCTTTAAGGGGGGTTATTTTTTCAGGAAAAGCCACAAGACTAGCTTGATCTAATTTGTATTTACTAATATTAGAACCAGTTGAAGATAAGTCCATGATGGCAATATCACTATTTTTAAAAATATTAATTTCTCCATCTGATTTGGTTAAAACAAGATCTTTAGCATTAGTAGCAAAAGCATTTAAAACGTGATAAGTAACAGTTTTGGTCTTCTTAAGAAGCATATCTCCTTTTTTAGCGCGACTGTGCATTTTTAAGTCACTAATTTTGATTCTTTTGGCCGTCTTGTTATCAGTGAAAATAGTTATGTATTCTATGTTATCATTGTAACTAAGCATGTTTTTGAGGCAGTCATCTTTTAAGGTAATGCCCTTTACCCCACTGGCTTTTGGACCAACTAAAGGTATTTCTTGCGTTTGATAATTTAAGTAATAACCATTTTGGGTAACTAAAATGATGTTTCCTAAATCTTTTTTGACATCAATTAAACGATCTTGATCTTTTAGTTTCATGGCCATGATGGGTTTGGAACATCTAGCTACTTCAAGATCTATAGCTTTCGTCCTTTTTACCATGCCGTTTTTCGAGGCCATTAGATAGATATCATGAGGATTATAGATGAAGGAAGTAACTACTTCTTCATCTGTAGCCATCATAATTATGTTATTTATGTGTTTTCCTAATTCTTTCCATTTAGCTTCTGGGATTTTGTAGGCAGGAATGAATAAATAATTACCGAAGTTGGTGAAGACAACAAGCGTATCAAGGGTACTACATTCATAGATGCCGGTGATGAAATCTCCTGGTTTTAGGGTTGTATCTTCATTAGAACTAGCATAACTTTTGGCACTTACTCTTTTGATATATCCTTCATTTGTAACAACAATAACAATGTTTTCTTTAGGAATCATTTCTTTAGCATCAAGTTTTATTTCGGTTAGTTTCTCTTCAATTTGAGTTTTTCTTGGAGTTTCATATTCTTTTTTGATTAATTTAAGCTCTTTTTTCATAACATATTTTAAAGCTTCTTCATCACTTAAAATTGCTTTTAGCCCTTCAATTAATTTGGAGAGTTTAGCCATTCTTTCTTGTAATTCTAAAACATCGGTATTGGTTAATTTATATAATTGTAAAGTTACAATAGCTTCCGCTTGTTCCATAGTAAAAGAAAATGATTTTACTAAATTATTTTTGGCATCAGCTTTATTTTTACTTGATCTAATTACTTTAATAACCTCATCTAAAATAGATAAACATTTGATTAGACCTTCAACAATGTGCATTTCTCGTTCGTTTTTAGCTAATTCAAAAGCACTTCTTTTCGTAATTACTTCCCGGTTGTGAGCTATATAAGCATCAAGTATTTCTAAAATACCTAAAGTTTTAGGAACACGATTAACAATGGCTACCATATTGTAATTATAAGATATTTGTAAGTCAGTATTTTTAAATAAATAGCCTAATATTAAATCAGGATTAGCTCCCGTTTTTAAATCAATGACAAGGCGAAGGCCCTCACGATCTGATTCATCTCTAACCTCAGTCATACCATCTATTTTTTTGTCAATTCTAATAGAATCAATCTTATTTACGAGAACAGCTTTATTGACATCGTAGGGAATTTCTTTAATAATGATTTTTGTTTTTCCTTTTTCACGAACAATATCATATTGGCATCGAACAATAACTTTACCTTTACCAGTTTTAAAAGCTTCTCTTATTCCATCGATGCCACAAGCAATACCTCCGGTAGGAAAGTCGGGACCTTTGATAATATCTAAAATGGTATCTAAATAGCAATTGGGACTTTCTATTCTTTTGATTGTAGCATCAATTACTTCCCCTAAATTATGAGGAGGTATGTTAGTAGCATAGCCGGCACTAATACCCATAGCGCCATTTACTAAAAGATTAGGAAATTTAGCAGGTAAAACCGTGGGTTCTAAAAGACGATCATCAAAATTAGGAGCAAATTTAACGGTGTCTTTATCAAGATCGCTAAGTAATTCATTGCTTATTTTAGCTAGTCTTGCTTCCGTATAACGGTAAGCTGCAGCGGGATCACCATCAATGGAACCATTGTTTCCTTTCATATCAATAAGAATAGCATTTTGTTTCCACGTTTGCGACATTCTAACCATAGCATCATAAACAGAAGAATCACCATGGGGGTGATATTTTCCTAGTACATCACCAACGGTGGCAGCACTTTTGATATATTTCTTATCATAAGTATTACCAGCCTTGTACATGGCAAAAAGAATTCTTCTTTGAACGGGTTTTAGCCCATCCCGAACATCAGGGATGGCTCTATCTTGAATTATTTCTTTAGCATAGGAAGCAAAACGTTCTCCCATAATTTCTTCTAAAGCATAATCTTCTATTCTTTTAAGTATGTCTTGCATATTTTACCACCATAAATTATTTTAACATAAAAAAAGGCTTAAATAAAGCCACTTTACATTAATTTATTAACAGTTATTATATATAAATAAATATAAATATATTTAGCAATTTATTAGTTTTTCTATATTTAGGATATTTCATACGGATTATCATAACTTCCGTTGCCACCCATTAGCTTTATTTCGCTTTTTAAGTAAATCGTTGGTCTTACATTATAACTGGAAGGGTCATCTGTTCCACTTATAACATATCCTAATACCATTGGTAGGCCGTTATAATACTTGGCAATACTCCACTCATAATTGTGTGTATTTAACCAATTTTCCCCAGAACAATCTGAAGTATAATAACGACTTACGTTAGTTGTTCTTGAGCAGCTGCTCGCTAGAACTGCATAACCATAATCACTTGGATACATTAAGCCAACTTTTCCAGTCCATTTATCCGATCCACTTCTCTCATCACTATATATAGTTGTTACTGGAGAATCTGTGTCACCTACAACGCTTAAATGCCAATCAACACTTTCTATTTGATTTCTTGATATTTCATCTAAACCAGTTTTACTAAAATAACACGTTTTGGTAAGATTTGCATAATATGCGCATGTGCTATCAGTGGCATTTAAATAGCCATTATTTAATTGTTCTTGTAATGATGATGTCCCCCAATTTCCAGAATATGAATTATTCCACGATAAGCTATCTATTTCACTATTTCTAATTAATTTAACTAGATTTTGGTTAGAGCCATTTTCTGTTGCTACGTTGAAAACGCCAATTATTCTCCATAACTCGTTGTTAAATAAGACGTAATTATTTGGATTTGATCCTTCATAGCGATAGCCGTTTTCATTTACAAGACAATCTACTGCTTCATGATTTTCTGTTGGAGTGGTTGTGCAAACTTTTTCTATTAAATAATCAGCGAAATTCTTTTCGTCATTACTTACAAACTCTATAGTGCAAGTACTATCATTTGAGGCAGCTGCAATTTCTAATCTCCATGTTGAGTAATTAAATTTTGCAGTAGTTCCATTTGTGCAATTAATATTAGCCACCTTATATCCTTTAGTACTTTCTATTGGCACTGCTGCTAATTTTCCATCAATATATGTATTAACTTTAACATTACCATGTTCTTTTTTTATAAATCCCAAACTTATTAAAATGACCATTGTAAATAATAAGCCAAAGATTATTAAATTCTTTTTCATTTTAAACCTACTTTCATTTTTTAACTAATTGGCAAGTGATAAAGCAAATGGCTCATCTATAGTTCCATTCCCACCCAATAAAGACACATTAGCTTTAAGATAAAGAACCGGTTTTATATTTTCTGTAAAAGATGGCGACCAACTATATATATTTCCAAGGCCATTTATATAGTAAATGCTATAATATGACGAAGAATCTTGAGTCATGGTCCAAAGAGAATAAGACGATTTTAACCAATTTGCTCCAGCACAGGCTTCATTATTGTAGTTATCAAGCCTAGTTGTTCTTGGGCAACTACTTGCTAGTACCGCATAACCATAATCACTTGGATATATTAAGCCTATTTTTCCAGTCCAAGTAGTCGATCCGCTGTAAACACTTTGACCTCTTTCAGAACTATAAAACGATGATGCTGTAGCACTAGCACTTCTTGCGCCTCCTACATTCCATATAACGCTTTCTATCATATTTCTTGATGTACTTTTAATTCCCGTTTTTCCAAAATAACATGTTTTTGTATTAGACAAATAAAAGTTACAAGTTGTATCCGTTTTATTTAAGTATCCATTATTTAATATTGTTGGCAATCTTGTACTACTCCATGTGTTTATTCGACTTTCGTGTATTGCAAGACTATCCAATACTTCATTTCTAATAATCTTTACTAAATTTTGAGATGTTCCGGCTGCAGTGGTAACACTAAATACTCCTATTACTCTCCATAATTCTCCGTTAAATTGTACATAATTATTTGGAATGGTTCCTTCATATCTATAGCCATTTTCGTTTACTAAACAATCCTTTGCTTCTTCATTCGTTGTTGGAGTACTTGAGCATGTTTTACTTATTAAATAATCAGCAAATGATTGATTAGTGTTTTCAACAAAATTAACTGTACATGCTGTCCCATCTATTCCGTCAATTTCAATTATCCAGTCTTCATAATTAAATTTTGCAGTGGCATCATTATTGCAAACAATGCTATCTATAGTATAATTACTACTTTTTTGGGGAAATGTGTCTGCTGCATCACCGTTTATGGTTGCTAAAACCCTTATACCTCCGTCATCAAAATATAAATAACATTTTGTCCCTTTGGATACAACTCCAATATACACTTTTCCATTTTCATAATTCATTGATATTGTATCATCTTTTTCGCCATTTACTTCACAATAACTTTTTTCTTGATTTAATTTTGTACCACCATTTGGCACCTTATCAATACTTACATATTCCCCTGTATCATCTTGTTGATACATAGCAATAACATTTAAATCGGCATTATTAAATGTTATTGTCCCATTGATTAGGGGAATGCTTTGGGTATTACGATATTTAGCTCTTGTGAAATTTAGTATTAGGGTTGTAATTAACGCTACTACTATGACTACTATAATAATATTTCTTTTTAAATGACTTTTCTTTAATGTTTCTATTGGCATAAATTATCCTTTCGTGAAGTTCTACTTCATTTACTTTTTTAGGCATTTATTATAACCTATTTTAGCTTATATAAACAATATAACCCATTTTGGGCTAAAAGTCAATACTCTGATTTAGGTTATGATAAAGTATATTTAATAAAGGAAGATGATTATGAATAGATTGCGTGATTTAAGAGAAGATAGAGATCTATTGCAAAAGGATATTGCTGAATTTTTAAATATGTCTCAAACTGGCTATTCAAAGTACGAAGTTGAAACTAATGATATACCTACCGATATATTAAAAAAACTTGCATCTTATTATAATACAAGTATTGATTATTTACTTTGCTTAACTGATGAGAGAAAGCCTTATCCGAAAAGTATTTTAAATGATGAAAATTAAAAAAATCAAGAATTTAATGCTAACTTTCTTGATTTTTTCTTTTAAATAGGAGTCTAAAACGTTTTTAATTCTATCTAGTTCTATTATTAATTTATTAAAATTTTGTTCAATATAATCTATATTATTATCTTTGCTATGAACTTCATGATCTAAGGCGAGATCAGCAAGATCCATAAAGTCTAATTATTATAAAATATGGGTCTAAAATGCTTTAAATTAAAAAAGTGGTTTATTTGCCACTGTTTTTTTTAATATTACATCTTTTTTTAATTATATTTTCTTCATTGTAGTATTTTGGCATCCTATCTAAGTCGGGGCCATAATTATTTAAAAGACCATATTTTAAATAATCTAAGCTATTTTCCGTTTCCGTGTATCCCCTATTATAATTGTTTACTGATTTCATACCATTCACCTATTAATAGTATGGATTAAGAATATTTATTTATACTGTAGATAAGGTTATTTCTAAAGTTTTCGTTAAATCAATTATTTCACCTACGGGTAAATTAAATTCTTTGACTATACCATAGCCACTAAAAGTATAATTAAGACCTATTAAATTGCACAAGCTCATAACTTCACTGCTACTCCAACCAGTAATATCCGGCATCGTAAAATCGTTATTATTAGTTAAAATAAAGACTTTACTACCCGCTAGGACTTTAGTTTTCTTTAAAGGATATTGATTGATTATAACATCACCAGTACCAAGGGTAATAACTTTTAAATTTAATTTTTCTAGTTCGCTAACAGTTGTTTTTACCTCCCTACTCATATAATTACTTAATTCAATTATCTTAGTTAAGTCTAAATCGGAAGTAGTATTGGTGATATTAGCATAGTTAGCGATACTTTCAACAGCCGTAGTTACAGCATTAGCTACGGCAGCGGCTCCACCATCTATTTGTTTTACTGATATATAAATAATATATTCAGGATCTTCATAAGGAAAAATACCAGCAAAGGAACGAATATAATTGGTTGAACCAGTTAAATAGCCACCAGCGGAACTAGCAATTTGAGCTGTTCCCGTTTTGCCAGCTAAAGTTACATTATTAGGTTGCCATATAGTTGTTAGGCCATTATAAACTACATCATACATTAATTCATACATTTTATTTATAGATTCGCTTGATACTTTGGTTCCTAACTGAGTTTTAGTACCTTCATAAGTAACATTGCCATCTTGATCAACTATTTTATCAACTATATACGGTTTTAACATAACTCCATCATTGGTTAAAATGCTTAGAGCTTGAAGGGTTTGGATGGGAGTTGTGGTAATACCTTGGCCAAATGAAGCGGTAGCAAGTTCGGATTCGTAAGTAATTCGTAAAACGCCACTTTCTTCACCCGGTAGTTCAATACCTGTTTTAGAGCCAAACCCTAATGATTCGTAAAAACTCCGTAATTTTTCAGAGCCTAGTTTTAAAGCTAGATTGGTGGCTCCAACATTGGATGAATAAGCAAAACCCGTATCATAATCAATTTCGCCCCAACCATAGTTGTTGAAATCATAAATTGTTGCGCCACTGACATTTATGGAACCGGATACAAAGGTATCTTCCCCATCATATAAGCCATTTTCCATCGCTGCTAGCCAGGAAAATATTTTCATGGTTGATCCCGGTTCATAGGTGTATCCTACTAAAGGATTTATGTAATTAGTTAGGCCTTCTAAAGTGTTGGGATTAAAATCAGGACTGGATGCACTTCCAACAATAGCTCCCGTTTTAGCATCCATAACCGTAAAAGTAGCCCAACTAAATTCATAGTTTTCTTCTAAAGTGTTTAGGGTATCTTCAAGAATTAATTGAATTTGGGAATCAAGGGTTAAGTAGACATCACTGCCACTTATAGGTTCAACACGATAATATGCTTCGCCCATTTGATAACCATAAGCATCTTTTTGATACATGGTTTCACCATCAGTTCCTTTTAATTCTTCGTTAAAATAGGATTCTATACCCATTTCTCCAACAATTTGGCCATCATCATTGTTTTTGGCATAACCAATAATATAGGAGGCTGCACTACCTTGTTTATAATATCTTTTGCTGCCACTAATAAAACCAATACCATCTAAATCTAAAGCTTCTATTTCGGCTTTTTGGTTTTCGCTTAGATCTCTTCCGGCGGTTCCAAATTCAACTTGATATGCCCCCTCGGTATTTAATCTTGCTAAAGCATATTCATAATCCATATCTAAAACTTCTGATAAAGCTTGAGCCGTTTTTTCTTTATCAACGACGTGATTAGGATTATCGGGATCAGTTGTTCTTGATTCACTAAGATAAGCGACTAAAGTATAGGAATTAACATTTTTAGCCAGTATTTCCCCATGAATATCATAAATGTTACCTCTTGATGCATAAAGAGTTTGGGTGGTGGTATTACGATTATCGGCAAACTCGGTTAGATTTATACCATCAACATTGGGACTTAGGGCAACATAAGATAGCTTTATAATGGCACAAAAAAAAGCGAAAAAAAAGAGCATGATAAAAAATTTGTTTACTTTTACTTTTGATCTCTTTTTTTTCATATTTCACTTCCTATTCATTGATCGTTTTGATATTACTATTATTATACGACAAACCACTGGCACTAGCAATACTTTGAATGTTTTCAATAGAAGCTAATTCATCTATTTGCATGCTTAAAGCTTCATTAGTATCGTTTTGAGAACTTATTTTGCTTTCAATTTTTTCTAGTTCAATATTCGTTTGGGATAGTAAAGCTTTAGTGTAAACCCAAGAAGTAGGCATGACAATAAAGCCAAAGAAGATGACTAAG
Organism: uncultured Bacilli bacterium; assembly: GCA_944329205.1. GTDB lineage: Bacteria > Bacillota_I > Bacilli_A > RF39 > UBA660 > Caccenecus. The sequence continues at coordinate 42,071 of CALVHY010000053.1, forward strand.
AAAGCCATAAACTTTTCACCTTTTAATAATTTAATCCTTTTTACTCTTTTAGTTCTCATATTATATCCTTTCTACGATTCTAAGTTTAGCACTCTTGCTGCGACTATTTATTTTTAATTCCTCGGCACTCGGCGTAATTGGTTTTTTATTAATTAATTTGATTAAGGGCTTGTATTCTTCAGGAATTTCAGGAAGTCCTTTAATCATTTCGGGCACTTCACTATATTTTTTAAATATTTGTTTTACGATCCGATCTTCAAGAGAATGGAAAGTAATTACACAAATTCGCCCGCCTTTTTTAAGTCTTTTTATAGCAGCTGGTAAAGCTTTTTTTAATACTTCTAATTCGTCATTAACTTCAATTCTTAAAGCTTGAAATATTACCCGTTCGGGATGATTATGATAAAAGTAATTAGCTCCAACGGCTTTTTGGATAATTTCAACTAATTCTAATGTTTTTGTTATTTCTTTCTTTTGGCGATAGCTTGTAATAGCACTTGCTATTTCTTTGCTGCGCGGTTCTTCGGCATACTTATAAAATAAAGAGGTTAGATCAGCCTTAGAGTAAGTATTAACTATATCTTGGGCGGTAAATTGATTTCTTTTATCCATACGCATGTCGAGGATGGCATCATTCATAAAACTAAAACCACGAGAAGTATCAGCTATTTCAGGACTAGATAAGCCTAGATCAAATAAAATGCCATCGACTAAACCGACTTTTTCTTCGGCTAATACTTCATCTAAATGAGCAAAGTTAGAATGAATAATTTTAAAATTAGGGGAAATTTCACTCAATTTATGATGCGAATAGTGGATTGCTTCACTATCCGCATCAAAGGCGTAAAGGCGCCCTCTTTTTATTCTTTTTAAAATTTCTTTACTATGACCAGCATATCCTAGTGTGGCATCTACATATATACCGTCATCTTTGATATTAAGCCCATCGATTACCTCGGAAAGCATAACACTAAAATGTTTCATATTACTCTCCATTAAATAAGTTCTCGGCAATATTTTCTAAGGTGTCTTTATATTCATCATTAAATTTGTCCCAATTTTCTTTAGACCAAATTTCAATGCGGTCATTTGCGCCGATTATAACGCATTCTTTTTCTAAACCGGCGTAAATGGCCTGTTGGGAAGTAATATTTATGCGACCTTGGCGATCAAGATTGCAATTAGCAGCGGCAGAAAAGAAAGATCTGATAAAAACACGGGCATCTTTTTTAGTAAAAGGTAAGTTTGCTAATTTGTCGACGATTTTTTGCCATTCACTTTCCGTGTAGATGTATAAACATTTTTCTAAACCACGAGTAACAATAAAAGTGTCCCCTAAAATGCTTCGATAATTTGAGGGAATTACCAATCTTTGTTTATCATCAATATTATGATGATATTCGCCCATGAACATTTTAAATCCCCCACTTTCTACCACAATGTACCACTGCTTACCATAATCTTACCAAAACATAACTTGTTTGTAAAGATGAAAGTGTTCGCTTGTTTTAGTTTTTCAAATCCTTGACGCAAATTTGACACTGCAAATAAAAAAGTTACGTTTTTTATAAAGTTGCAGATTTATGTAAGTTTATCGCCGAAATATATTAATTTTGCTATCAAAATATAATAATTACCAGTAAAAGCATTAAATTTAACGGTAAAATGGGCAAAATCGGCTGTTTGACTCTATATTTTATTTCTTGTATAGTGGATGGGAAAGGAGAAAAAGATGTATCCAAATTATAATACCTTGATGCATGATATTATTTTTAAGGAGTCTTTTGCAAATGAACATAACCGTAGACAGCTAGAAAGTTTACTAGAAAATCTTTTGGGATATGAAAAAGGATATTTAAAAAATAAACTTAAAGTGTCTTATGAAAATCAGATTACTAAAGCTAATGCTTTTGAAAAAGCATCTAGGACAGATATTATTATTGATTTTGATGATATGGTTGTAGATTTAGAGGCTTATACTTATTTAGATGAAGAATCGGTAAACAAAAGTACTTTCTATGTCATGAAAATTAGTGCTTCTAGGCTTATCTTAGGAAGGGAATATGAGCCATTAAAAGTAGTTCAATATAATTTTGTTGATAAGGTGCGTTTTGAGGTTGGCCCAAAAATCGTAAATACTTTTCACTTAGTGCATAAAGATTATCCAAAAATAAAAATAGCTGAAAACATGTTTCAAATTAATTATATTCGCGTTGACAAAGTCAGAGAGCTAGGATATAATGAAAATGAATTAATTAAATGGTTTCGCTTTATAGCTGCGCAAAGTTATGAAGAAAGAAGACAAATAGCTGAAGGGGATGAACTGTTTATGGATTTTAATAAGTGGATTGATGAGTATGTTAACGATGATGTGACCAAAGAAGCGATGGCAAAATGGAATAAGGAGATTGAAGACAATAAGAATATTAAGATTGCAAGAGAACTTGGACACGAAGAAGGTCGTGAGCAAAGAAATATAGAAATAGCTAAAAGCTTATTAAACTCAAGTTTATCAATACAAGAAATTTCTGAACATACCGGCTTAAGTATTCAAGAAATAGAGAATCTTCAAAACTAAATAAACATGCTTTAAGTAATAGTAAAAGAAGATGGAATAATTCTTCTTTTATAAAAGCAATTGTTATACAATATGCTTAATTATAATTAATAACTAAAAAATGAAGGGGATGAACTGTTTATGGATTTTAATAAGTGGATTGATGAGTATGTTAACGATGATGTGACCAAAGAAGCGATGGCAAAATGGAATAAGGAGATTGAAGAAAGTAAGAATATTAAGATTGCAAGAGAGCTTGGACACGAAGAAGGTCGTGAAGAAGGTCGCGAGCAAAGAAATATAGAAATAGCTAAAAGCTTATTAAACTCAAGTTTATCAATACAAGAAATTTCTGAACATACCGGCTTAAGTATTCAAGAAATAGAGAATCTTCAAAACTAAATAAACATGCATTATTATTTAAAAGATAAAAGTAGACACAAAAATTTTGCCTACTTTTTCTATCCCCTTTTCATTGCTTCAGCCAAAGCTTTAATTTTCAAGATTTGTTCTTCATTCTTTTGTCTGTTTTCTAAGGCTTCTATAGGATTATGTAAAAGATAATCTTCCATGTCTGTAAGAGCTTGCATGATCTTATCGGGACTTATCTTGGCAAAATAATCAAAAGAATCTTCTGTTGGAGTTAAAAATGCGGGTAACTCACTTTTTTCTAATTTAGCTAAATTTATTACATCGTCCATCGTGATTGCCTCTTTTTTTACTAAAAGAGCCGCGCTGGTAAAATAACTTTTATCTTGAAATAAAGCAGATGATAAAAGAATATCCCTTTCTTCTGTGGTTAAAGTTTTGCTGCTAAACTTTAAAATATCTTTTAAAATATTTAATTTATATTGCCTTTCATTCATAAATATCTCACCTTTCTTTATATATTACTATAGCATATTTGTTTTGTCAAAAGAAAAAAAGGTTCTTAAACATTGAGGAGTGATGGAAGAAATTTATCACTCTTTTATTTTCTAAAAATATTAGTAGTAAGCATA